>JAYSSN010000001.1:0-5615 GCA_043720555.1 Rhodobacterales bacterium
TCGTCGGTGACGTGGTCGCCGGGGAGCATAGGGACAGGATAGTCCCACTCGGCTTTGCCGTCCTCGACCTGATCAAACGGGTGCGAAAGATGAAGCATATTGAGTTGGTCGGCATCCACGGTTCGCAATCGTCGATACATGCTCAAATCGAGCTTCGCCGTTGCAAAGACTTGCTCAGCGAGCTTGTCGGCAATCAGGTAACGGAAACCGATAGTGGCGTTACTGTCCTGCGGTCTCCCGATCACTTCGTACAAGCCGTAGGCGATTTCGGGATTGAAGGCGACCGCTCGGTTCTGCGGGATCGTCCACGGCGTGGTCGTCCAGATCAACACTCTTGCGTTCAAGAGATCATTGAGCGGCTGGTTCCCACCCGCTACGCGGACCTTAAACGCCACCCAAACCTGATGGCTGGTGTGGTCGTGATACTCCACCTCCGCCTCGGCCAGCGCGGTCTTCTCCACCGGCGACCACATCACCGGCTTGCTGCCCTGATACAGGCTTCCGTTCATCACGAACGTCATGAACTCGCCCGCGATCACCGCTTCGGCGTGGTAGTTCATGGTCAGGTAGGGATCGTCCCACTTTCCCGTCACCCCAAGCCGCTTGAACTCCTCGCGCTGCACGTCGATCCATCCGGCGGCAAAGGCGCGGCATTCGCGGCGGAAGTCCACCACGTCGACATCGTCCTTGTTCAGGCCCTTGGCGCGGTACTGCTCTTCGATCTTCCATTCAATCGGCAAGCCGTGGCAATCCCAGCCCGGCACATAGCGCGCATCGCGGCCCATCATCTGCTGACTGCGCACCACCATGTCCTTCAGCACCTTGTTCAGCGCATGGCCGATGTGCAGATGGCCGTTGGCATAGGGCGGGCCGTCATGCAGGATAAAAGGGGCGCGGCCCGTCTTTTCGCGCAAGCGGTCATAGACGCCGATCGCGTCCCACCGTGCAAGCCATTCGGGTTCGCGCTGCGGCAGGCCTGCACGCATCGGGAAATCGGTTTCGGGCAGAAAAACGGTATCGCGGTAGTCAGGCGTATCGGCGCACATGTCAGGCGGTTCCTTCGGGAAGATGTGGAGATGGGAAGGTTCCCCGGCAGCTCTGTCGGTCAGAGCGCCGGGCCGCTAATTCGTATGTTGCGCCCTGTCCACATGAGGGCGGCTTATAGACGGGGCAACGGGGTGGGGCAAGCCGCCCCCTTGATGTTGCAGTGGCGTGCGATATGGCTGCAACGATGAAGAAAATCGCGATCATAGGTGCCGGGATCGGCGGATTGGCGGCCGCCGCGCTGCTGCACCGCGCGGGCCACGCCGTCACGATATTCGAGCGGTTCGCAACCCCGGGGCCGGTGGGCTCGGGGTTGGTCATCCAGCCCGTGGGATTGGCGGTGCTGGATGCCGTTGGTGCGGGCGGTGTGGCCCGGGCCCTGGGCGCGCCTCTCCGGCGGATGGTGGGCCATGATGGCGCGCGCCGGGTGCTGTCAGTGGCCTATCGCGCGACCGCCCCCGGCCTGGCCATGCACCGGGCGAGCCTGTTTCACAGCCTGTGGGATGTCGTGCAACGCGCGGTCATTCCCGTCGTGACGGATGCGCCCGTCGTGGCAGCCCCCGTCATGGGCGACCAGCGGCTGGTGCGCCTGGCCTCGGGCGATCATGGCCCGTTCGATCTGGTGGTCGACGCGGGGGGTGCGGGATCGCCCTTGTCGCCGCTGCGCGCGCGGGCTTTGCCGTTTGGCGCGATCTGGGGGCAAGTGCCATGGCCTGCGGGGTCAGGGCTGGACCGGGCGGAATTGCGCCAGACCTACCGCGCTGCGCGGCGGATGGCAGGCATTCTGCCGATTGGCAGTTTGCCCGATGATCCCACCCCGCGTGCGGCAGTGTTCTGGTCACTGCCAGTGGGTGATCTGGGTGGCTGGCACGCGCGCCCGCTGGACGAATGGAAGGCCGAAGCTGTGGCGCTGTGGCCGGATTTCGCGCCGTTTCTGGCGGGTATCACGGACAGCCGCCAGATGACGCCTGCGCGCTATGCCCATGGCACGCTGGCGCAGCCCTATGCGCAAGCGCTGGTGCATATCGGCGATGCCGCGCATCGTGCCAGCCCGCAACTGGGCCAGGGAGCCAACATGGCGCTGCTGGACGCGCTGGCGCTGAGCCATGCCTTGCGCGGGGCGTGGGAAGACGCATTGCCGGCCTATGCCCGGATGCGCCGCTGGCCTGTGCGGACTTATCAGGCAATGAGTCGGCTATTCACACCGATGTACCAATCCGAAAGCCGCGTCTTGCCTCTGATCCGCAACCATGTGCTGGCGCCTGCGGCAGAATGGCCGGTGGTGCGTGGCGTGCTGACACGGCTGGTATCGGGGGACATGATCCCGCCTGTGGCGGGTGTGGCGTTCCCCTGACGGCCGCCCCACGGCCGGCTGCGGTGCCGTCGTTGCTGATCCGGCAAAACGTGCACTCATTTACGCTGGACGTCAGCGGCGGTTGGCATAGATTTCAGACAAGGGTCGGAGGGCTGACATGCAGGACGCATCAATCAACGTGCTGGGCGGGGAACTGGAGGGGTGCTCGACCGCACCGGTGACGGGATTCTTTCGCAATGGTTGCTGCGACACCGGCCCGATGGACCGGGGGGTGCATACAGTTTGCGCCCAGATGACAGCCGAGTTTCTGGCGCTGTCAAAATATCTGGGCAACGATCTGTCCACCCCACGCCCCGAGTACGGTTTTGTGGGGCTGAAGCCCGGCGATCGCTGGTGTCTGTGTGCGGGGCGGTTCCTGCAGGCACACGAGGAGGGGGCTGCACCCAAGGTGCGGCTGGGGGCCACGCATATCCGCACGCTGGATGTGGTGCCGCTGGAGGTGTTACAGCTTTATGCGGCAGATTAAGCGATGTGGGTGCATACGAACCCGCTCCGCTTTGACGAGGGCATTTGCCCGTCCGACAAGCGTTCGCATCTGCTGAGGATCAGAAGACAGTCTGGGGGACTGTTTTCACGATGCAGGCGGTGAGTGCGACCTTGGCGGGTTTTTCAGCCCCCCGGAATTTGTCGCAGATTGCCCTGAGGTCCGGGTTGAAGCGCATCGCGACGCGGGCTGGCATGGAGAGAGCGTCCCGGAGGTATTCGCGTCCGCCCTGAATGAACGCTGTTCCCTTCCATTGGCCGGACTGGCGCGTCTTGGGTGCCAGACCGGCGCGGCTCGCCACCTGTTTGCGGGCCATGGTTCCTATTTCGGGCATTTCGATCAGCACGGCGGCGGCAGTGATGGCGCCGATGCCGGGGATTGAACACACGATGTGATGGGCGCTGGCGGTGGTATGGCGTTTGCTGGTGGCAAGCGTCGGGGTTTCGGGCTGGTTCAGCAGGCGCGTGCGCGCTGTGATCAGGGCCACCGTTGCGATCTGCAGCTCCTTGAGATCACGCAGGTTCTGCGACACCGGTGCGGAAGGCTTCAGATTACGAGCGCCCCCCATCGTCGCCACCATCCATAGCCCAGGTCACCCGGACCAGTGGCGCTCCCATGGCCGCCGTGCGGCGCGGATTTCAGCCGCGCTGCATGTCGGCAGGATAGACACCCAGCAGCGTGAAGGATGAGGTGAAATACGCCAACTCCTCCAGCGCGCGGGTGACTGCCGCATCCTCGGGGTGGCCTTCGATGTCGGCGTAAAATTCGGTCGCTGTGAACGAGCCGCCCACCATATAGCTTTCCAGCTTGGTCATGTTCACGCCATTCGTCGCAAAGCCTCCCATTGCCTTGTACAAGGCTGCGGGAATGTTGCGCACCCGGAAGGTGAATGTCGTCATCATATGTGCACTGCGCCGGGCATGGTCGGCGCTGCGCGACATCACCAGAAACCGCGTGGTGTTATTCGCCTGATCCTCGATGTGCCGCGCCAGCACGTCCAGCCCGTAAATCTCGCCGGCCAGTTCGCTTGCCAGCGCCGCCTCGGCCGGATCGCCAAGGTCCGCCACTTCGCGCGCCGCTGCCGCATTGTCGTGCCAGTTCAGCGTGGCAAGGCCGTGCTGGCGGATGAATCCCCGGCACTGGCCATGCAGGATCGACATGCAGCGCACCCGGTGGACCTGATCCAGTGTTGCGCCCTTCACGGCCAGCAGGTTGATATGCACCCGCACGAACGCCTCGTCGATGATATGCAGCCCGCTCAGCGGCAGCAAAGTATGCACATCCGCCACCCGGCCATAGGTCGAATTCTCGACCGCGAGCATTCCCAGATCGACCTCACCCTTGCGGGTCACATCAATCACATCCTCGAATGTCGGGCAGGGCACGGCCTCCATATCGGGGCGCGCCTGACGGCAGGCCTGATGCGAATAGGCGCCGGGTTCCCCCTGAAAAGCGATGCGGCCGGGCATGGCGCGGTCTCCCGAATCTGAATGCGCCGCAAAAAGGGGCGATAAGTCGCGCGTCTACACCTTGAATCCCATGGGTGGAAGCGGGTACATACCGCGCAACGCGACGGGATGGGATACACGCGACATGTTGGACACGATGACAATGACCAAAGCACTGGGTGCCGGCTGTGGCGCCTTTCTGGTCTTCCTGCTGGGATCATGGGGGGCGGAAGCGATCTATGGCAGCGAAAAGCCCAAGCATGGCGAAGAACAGGTGCAGGCCTATTCCATCCCGGTTGAAGATGCCGCCGCCGAGGAAGGCGCCGCCGAAGAAGGCCCGGATTTCGCAACACTGCTCGCCTCGGCCGATCCCGCGGCAGGCGAAAAGGTGTTCGGCAAATGCGCCGCGTGCCACAAACTGACTGGCGAGGATAAGGCTGGCCCGCACCTGAACGGCGTCGTGGGCCGCGCCAAAGCCTCGATCGCCGGGTTTGGCTATTCCGATGCCATCCTTGCCCTCGCGGGCGAGCCATGGTCACCCGAGCATCTGGACGGATTTCTGGAAAACCCCAAGGGCTATCTGCCCGGAACCATCATGGGTTTCGCCGGGTTGGGAAAACCCGAAGATCGCGCCAATCTGATCGCCTACCTTGCCACGACCACCCCGTGATGGTCGAAAACCGGCGATTTGCAGCCAAGCCGTCCCAACGGGGGCGGCTTTTTTGTGTGCGCTCACGCCTTTTTGCAACAAAGAGAGTCGGCACCACCCCTGAAACGCAACTTGTGATCTCGACAGGCGTAGGTTTAGCATAAAACAATAGCAACGCGGGCCAGTCGGCCCAGGTGTGAAAAGGGGACAGCGGCATGGCAAGACGGGGATCGGTTGCAACAGCAACAACGGTGCAGACATCGGGCCGCGCGCAGATCATCGGTACCGGGTTTCTGATCGTCGGTCTCGCGGTCTGGGCCGTCGCCGCGCAGGCGCAGGACACGATCACCGCCCATGGCATCTCGACCTTCGGCGATCTGAACTACCCGGCTGACTTTGCACACCTGAACTACGTAAACCCCGATGCCCCCAAGGGTGGCGAGATTTCCGAATGGGCCTTCGGCAGCTTTGACAGCATGAACCCGTATTCCGAAAAAGGCCGGGCAGGGGGGCTGTCCAATATCGCGCTGGAAACCATCCTCAGCGGCACATCGGATGAAATCGGTGCCAGCTACTGCCTGCTCTGCACAACGCTGGAATACCCCGCCGACCGGT
>JAYSSN010000002.1:0-5587 GCA_043720555.1 Rhodobacterales bacterium
CCACCGTAAAATATGTTCCTGGCCCGCGACTTCGTGAGGATCTCTGACATTGGGTAGGTCCTGGCGATTGTTGCAGATTGGTCCGGTCTAGCGCGCCCCGCCGGACGCGACGTTGTTCCAGCGCAACGACGCGCGGCGACACCGGGCGCAGGTTACGGGCCGGGCACTGATGGGCGCAGTTGTCCGTGCGCGGCCCCAAGACCGACGGCCCCAGGCGGCATTTGCGCCCGCCGTCTGACCGTTGGACCCATCGGGCCGCGAGGTTTCTGCTGCACCGCATGTTCTGGCTTCGGCACCGAATTGCCCCATTTCACACCACCATCGACGCCGCTGCTGCGGACCGGGTCGCCTGTTGGACAGAATTGGGCTTGGCGGCGTCCGCACCGCTGGCAATGGGCAACGGCAGTGCCGTGGGCAACACCGGCTTTGCCACCCCCGCAAACCCGCCCATCATTACCATCCGGTGCGGGTCAGTCACCACGATATGACAGCGCGAGCTTTCAACCAGTCCGTGCTTTTCCCACGCACTCAACACCCGGCTGACAGTGTGCAGGGTGGTGCCCGTCATGTCGGCAATGTTCTGCCGGGTGATCGGAAAGCCGATCTCGATTCCGCCCGCAACCTTGCGCCCGGATTGTCCGATCATCCGCAGCAGGGCGCAGGCGATCCTTTGTTCCACCAGCTTGGTAGACAACTCGACAATCCGGTTGCTCATCTCATCCGCCCGCGCGCCGAAGGTACGGAATGTCTCGGCAGCGAAACCGTCATATCTCGCGGTAAAAATCGGCCACAGCGCGTTCGGCCATGACAGCACGATACTGTCACCCGCAGCGATCGCCGTTGCCTGATGCGTGGCCTGACCGAGTGCTGCCCCGATACCGAACATCTGACCGGCAGGGATGTGCAGCACGATGATCTGGTCGCCCCCGGCGGTCATCCTGACGAACCGGATCACGCCCGACAGCAGCAGATGAAACCGGCATGCCGGCTGTCCTTCGTCAAACACCACGGCTCCGGCAATCAGATGTTTGACTTGGGCGAGTTGAAGAATTGTGCGCAGCTGTTCATGGCCCAGCAACCGAAACGGCGCCGCCCCGGCAAGCTGGCTTTCGTCGGGCAGGTTCATCTGACTGTCCAGAGGTTGAGCCAGCAAAAAGACGCTGTTCCTTCTGATAGCCCATGATGCACGACGAGCAATTGATACAGATCAAGGTCGGGTGCTGTTTGCGTTCCGGTGACGTCGACGGTGATCCGGCACCGGGCGTGTGATCGAACAACTGCATGCAGCATGGTCCAGCCATCCCTGCCACCACCGCCGTCTGTGTCAATGCCGCGCTCGTGCGGCAGGGCTTCCGCGACCTGTCGGCATCGATAGTCCGCAGGAGTTCTGGCCGATGTGCAAAGTTGGCAGGGCGAATCCGGCACTGCGTGATCGACAAACGATGCGACCCGGAAACGATCGAACGCATCATGGCCGACGAGGCAAAAATCCGAATGCAAACCGCCTTGGCCGGATGCTGACACGGAAACCCGGACCGACGCTGTTCAGCATTGCCTCAGCGATCAGGACGCAGCCGGTGGCGGCGGACATTCCGCCGCAGCTTGGATCCGATCACTGCACGGCGCGGCCAGGTGCGAACCAGCGGGCTTGACTACGCCCCGGATGCCTCAGCGCGATCCCTTCAATAGCGGGTCGTCATGCGATAGCCACGCCGGTGGCTAAGTGTCACCAGAGTAATCGCCGCGTTCTGCCACCATGTGGCACGTTCCACGCAAAACACCGGTTCGCCGATGTTATGGTCGAGGTGCGTGACAATGAGTGTGTCAGCCGCCACCGCGAGAAAGCTGATTTCCACTTCGGAAAACGGGACCGTCGCAATCAGCCACTCATTCGGGCCAATCTCCGTGAAGTCCTGCAGGGTCGATTGCGGCAGCGCTGTTGCATTGATCCAGCGGTCCTCAAGCTGAAAAGCCTCGCCGTTGGCATAGTGCATGCAGACAAGGTGGACCACCGTGCCGCCGACCCCGAGGTTCATCCGTGCCCGCAGCCAGTCCGGCGCGGCAATGATCTCACGGCGGACCAACGCATACCGGTACAACGCACCTGTCTTTTCGATTTCCGCCCGGACAATCGGCATCGCAAAGCGCGCTTGCCGGATCGGTGCCATGCGAACACGCGTTCCGGCTTTGCGCTTGCGGTCCAGAAAGCCAAGCTCGGCCACTTCCCGCAACGCACGGTTCATGGTTGTCCGGGAACAGCCAAACTCTTCGGCCAAGTCGATCTCTCCGGGAAGCAAGGTCCCCGGCCCCCAGGGGCCTTCGGTGATGCGCTGCAGGATCTCTGCCATGACGTCACGAAACGTGGTCTTTTCGAGCATCGGTGTCGTCGTCATTCAGAATGCCTCTTGGCCGCTTGTGAAGCCCTTGATGCGGTTATGTTTACACTTAAAGCAGGGCATGGCCTACGGCTTTTCGCATCCCGACGGCAGATCAGTTTGCGGCAAGCGTGTGAAAGAACGGCGGTGGGCCGAAGCATGCGAACGCGCGGCACGCGCCGGGCGATCTGATCGAATATTGCGCCGGAACGGTTGGGTTTTGTGTGGGTCAGGCAGCACCAGATTGCTCACAATCAGGCGAGTTGGTGAATCAGGTGCCGGAAAACCAAAGGCGGCAACTTCCGGCGCTGATCCCGCAACCCGCCTGCAAGGCCCGCAGCATGCACGTGTATGAACCCGTGGGTTCACGCGCAGACAACCGCAGGCGGCTCACCTGCGGGACGCGCAGATTGACCGGCGAACGGACCGCGGTCACTCCCATCGTCTTTGGTGAGCGACCGCTTTGCAGCGTGCTATGCGGCGAAATGGTCTTGCAGTCGGACGGGTCCGCCCGAGCTCAGCGACAGCGAGGCCGCCTCGGCCATCGCGAGGGCTGCCACACCATCGGCCAGTGTGACGGGCAAAAGTCCGCCGTCGCTGACCGCAGTTACAAAGGCAGCCCATTCAGCCCGGTACGCCGGCATGTAGCGCTCCAGGAAGAAATAAGTCGGCTTGGCCCCGGTGACCCCCGCCGTGGTCGACTTGACCACGGTGTTTTCCAACATGTTCTGCGCTTGCAGCAGCCCTTCCGAGCCCAGCAACTCCACCCGCTGGTCATAGCCATACACCGCCCGGCGGCTGTTCTTGATGACAGCGATCCGGCCATCGGCATAGGTCAAGGTGACCACGGCGGTATCCACATCGCCTGCCGCCCCGATGGCGGGATCAACAATTGAACTGCCCGTGGCAAAAACAGTTACAGGGGCGGCACCCATCATGAAATTCGCCATGTCAAAGTCGTGAATCATCATGTCGCGGAACAGGCCACCCGATACCTTGATATAGGCAACAGGCGGTGGGGCCGGGTCGAACGAGGTGATCGACAGCAGTTCGGGCTTGCCAATTTCGCCCTTGTCGAGGGCTGCTTTCAGGGCCGCGAAATTGGGGTCAAAGCGGCGGTTGAAGCCGATCATTACCGGACGGCCATTGCTGGCCACGACTTTCTGGCAGGCAAGTGCCCGGGCCAACGACAGATCGACCGGCTTTTCGCACAGCACGGCCTTGCCCGCCGCCGTTGCCCGCTCGATCAGGTCGGAATGGGTGTCGGTCGAGGTGGCAATCAACACGGCGTTGATAGCGGTGTCAGCCAGAATGGCATCGGTGCTGCGCGCCTCGGCTCCGTATTGGGCGGCCAGTTTGCCGGCGGCGTCGGTATTGATGTCCGACACCGCGACAAGGCGCGATCCGGGGTTGGTCGAGATGGCGGTGGCATGCACGCCCGCGATACGGCCTGCGCCAAGAAGAGCTACGTTCAACATGGGATATCCTTGAAGTTACAGGCCAAGATCAGCCTTGAAAGCGGAAAATTCAGCGTCGGCCATAGCGACGTTGTGCTGCGTTTCGGGGTAGGCACCGGTGTTCACGTCCGCGATGTACTCACGGAACGCGGCGATGCGTTCCGTTTGCAGCCGGGCATATTCGGCGGCGAAGTTGCGGTAGGTTTTGGCGTGGCGCGGCCGGTGCCCATCGGTGCAGCCCAGCACATCCTCGGCAAACAGGTATTGCGCATCGGCACCGGGGCCCGCCCCCATGCCCAGCATGATCATCGGGGTGTTGGCACTGATCAGCGCACCCAGCCGATCCGGCACCACCTCCAGTTCCGCGCCAAAGCATCCGATCGCCTCCAGTTGCTTGACATGATCCCAGACCGCCCGCGCCTCGGCAGCCGTCTTGCCCACGGCACGCCAGCCGGTCCAGGTGATGTAGGACGGGATCAGGCCGACATGGGCCACGATCGGGATATGGTTGTCACACAGCGTTTTCTGGATGTCCAAAGATGCCGCGCAGTAAAAGCAATCGCCCCCCATCGCAGTGTATCTGAAGGCCGCGCGCAGGTAATCGTCGGCGGTAGCGAGCCCGCCATAGGGGCCGAAAGGCAGGCCGACCTGCACAAAGCAGCCGCCAGCCGCCGCGCGCATTTCGGGGGTGAAAAAGCGGGACTCGATGGACAGCATGTGAATGCCCGCCGCATCCGCCGCCGCTGCTTCGTCCAGCGTGGTGACATACAGCATCGAGATTTTCTCGCCCCGCGCCTTCATGGCACGGATATCGGCGACGTTCGGACGCTTGTGAAACTGGACCATGGCCTACACCGTGAACGCAGCGCGGAAGGCCACAAGGGCCGCTTCATCATCGCCTTGGGCGAAAGCCTCCATGCCCACGGGGCCGGTGTAGCCCAAGGCCTTCATGGCTTTTGCAACACCGTGGTAATTGATTTCCCCGGTGCCCGGTTCAAAACGGCCGGGGTTATCGGCAACCTGCACCTCACCAATCCACGGCAGGCACTTTTCGACCCAGCGGATCACGTCGCCTTCACCAATTTGCGTGTGGTAGAGGTCGAGGTTGATGCGCAACTGGGGGCGGTTGACGCCGGACACCAGTGCCAGCACATCGGCGGTGGAACCGAAGGGGCAGCCGGGGTGGTCCAGATGGTTCAGGTTTTCCAGCGTGAAAACAACGCCCTCTGCCTCGGCGAGGTCGCAGATCCGGTTCAGGGTGTCGTGGGCTTTCAGCCACATGGCCCCTGTCACGACCTCTGTTTGCCAGATCGGGACGCCACCATCGCCAAGGCCGGTGCCGTGCAGGTTCAGCCGGTGTACTCCGAGGCGCTTGCCGATCTGCGCCGTTTCGCGCGCAGACTTCAGCAGCATGTCTGCGCCTTCGTCATCGGCCAGACGACCTTCCAGATAGCCGTTCATGATGGTGAAGGTGGCCCCGGTCTTCTCCAGCGCGGCAAGGTCATGCGCGGGCCAGTTCCACAGGCCGACGCCAAAGCCCATCTCTTTCAGGCGGGCAGCGCGCCATTCTATCGGGCGGTCGCGCCAAAGCATTTCGGCGCAGGCAGCAAGTTGGAATTGGGTCATGTCAGATCTCGATAAAGACCTCCCCGTTTTCGACTTTCACGGGGTAGGTGGACAGGTTGATACAGGCGGGCGCGCGGGTGGCCTCGCCGGTGCGATAATCAAAGACGCCGCTGTGTTTGGGGCATTCGA
>JAYSSN010000003.1:0-5583 GCA_043720555.1 Rhodobacterales bacterium
CTGAACCACTATGCCAGGCGTGAACCGGGCAAGGCCTTTGCCATGCTGATCCTGATGTTCAGTCTGGCGGGTGTGCCGCCGATGCTGGGGTTCTTTGCAAAGTTCGGCGTACTGCAGGCGGCGGTCGATGCGGATATGACCTGGCTGGCGCTATTGGGGGCGGTAGCCTCGGTCATCGGTGCATTCTATTATCTGCGCATCGTGTTCTACATGTACTTCGGCAAGGAAAATGACGGGATCGACACCCGGATGGACGCGGTGCAATGGGCCATGCTGATGGGCGTTGCCGCGGTGATGGTTCTGGGGATCGTGAACCTGTTCGGGATCGAACCCGTGGCGGCGATGGCGGCCGAGGCGCTTGTCCGCTGAGTGGCCCGAGCGCGTCGCCCGTCTCGTGCTGGACAGCGTGGCCAGCACGAATGCCGAGGCCGCGCGACTGGCCCCCGGTCCCGCATGGGTGCTGGGATTGGAGCAGACCGCAGGCCGCGGGCGCAGGGCGCGGCCCTGGGCCAGCCCGCGGGGAAACTTTCACGCCTCCTTGGTGATGGCCCCGCAAGGGCCGGCGGGGCAGGTGGCCCTGCGCAGCTTTGTGGCGGCGTTGGCCCTGCGGGATGCGCTGATCGCCGTCACGGGTGTGGCGCAGCCTTTCGCACTGAAATGGCCCAATGACGTGCTGTGCAATGGCGGCAAGATCGCAGGGATCTTGTTGGAAAGCGCATCAGCCGCAGGGGGCGTGGCACATCTGGTGATCGGGATCGGCGTCAATCTGATCGCGGCACCGGATGCTTCACAGATCGAGGCGGGCGCGGTGCCGCCTGTCAGTCTGCTGGCAGAGACCGGCAAGCGGGTGACGCCAGAGCGTTTTCTTGACACCCTCGCGCCTGCGTTTTCGGGGTGGGAGGCGGTTTTTACCGCCCAGGGATTTGCCCCGGTCCGGGCGGCGTGGCTGGAGGGGGCGGCGCATCTGGGCCGACCGATCCGCGCGCGGACCGGAAACGCCACCCATCACGGCACCTTCCAGACCATTGATGAAAGCGGCGCCCTGATCCTGACCACGGCCGGGGGAAGGCTTGCCATTCCGGCGGCGGACGTGTTTTTCTGACGGACCCTGAGTGGAGTTTTTGCCATGCTTCTGGCCATCGACTGCGGCAATACCAACACGGTGTTTTCGATCTGGGACGGCAAAAGGTTCGTCGCCACGTGGCGGATTGCCACCGATCACAAGCGGACGGCGGATGAATACTTTGTCTGGCTGTCGTCGCTGATGCTGCTGACCAAGACTGCGGCGCATGTGACGGAGGCGATCATCAGTTCCACCGTGCCGCGCGTGGTGTTCAATCTGCGGGTGCTGTGCAACCGCTACTTCGATTGCCGTCCGCTGGTGGTGGGCAGGCCGGATTGCCGCCTGCCGGTCGCGCCGCGCGTTGATCAGGGTACAACGGTGGGGCCGGACCGGCTGGTGAATACGGTGGCGGGGTTCGATCTGTATGGCGGTGATCTGGTCATCGTCGATTTCGGGACGGCGACCACATTTGACGTGGTGGATGTGGACGGGGCGTATGTCGGCGGGGTCATTGCGCCCGGCGTCAATCTGTCGCTGGAAGCGCTGCATATGTCGGCAGCCGCCCTGCCGCATGTCGATATCACCAGGCCCGCGCATGTCATCGGTACGAATACGGTGGCCTGCATGCAGTCGGGCGTGTATTGGGGCTATGTCGGTTTGATCGAAGGCATCGTGCGCGAAGTGCGCCGGGAACGCCCACGACCGATGAAAGTCATCGCCACAGGGGGCCTTGCGACCCTTTTCGCGCAAGGAACGGACCTTTTTCACAAGGTTGAGGACGACCTGACAATGCATGGCCTTGTCCTCATCCATGTCTTCAACAAAGAACAGGATACTGCATGACTGCGAACCGGCTGATTTACCTGCCCCTTGGCGGGGCGGGCGAGATCGGGATGAACACTTATGTCTATGGCTACGGTCCGGCGGACAAGGAACGTCTGATCGTGGTCGATCTGGGCGTGACATTCCCGGACATGGACTCAACCCCCGGTGTGGATCTCATCATGGCCGACATCGCGTGGCTGGAAGCGCGCAAGGACCGGATCGACGGGATTTTCATCACCCATGGGCACGAAGACCATATCGGCGCGCTGGGCCATCTGTGGCCGCGCCTGAAACGCCCGGTGTTCGCGCGCAAGTTCACCGCAACGCTGGGCAAGCTGAAGCTGGAAGAATATGGCCTGCCGGTGGATGCGATCACTGTCGTGGGCGCGCGTCCAGAGGTTGTGACGGCCGGGCCGTTCAAGGTGCAGTTCGTGCCGATCAGCCATTCGATCCCGGAATGTTCGATGCTGGTGATTGACACGCCGGCGGGGCGGATCGTGCATACCGGCGATTTCAAGCTGGACGCGACCCCGGTGGTTGGCGAGGGCTGGGATGAGGCGGCGCTGCGCGCGATTGTGGCCGAAGGGCCGGTCAAGGTTCTGGCCTGCGACAGCACGAATGTGTTTTCCACCCATGCGGGGCGGTCGGAATCCACCTTGCGCGACCCGATCCGCGATCTGGTCAAGGGCCGCAAAGGCATGGTTGTGGCCACCACGTTCGCATCCAATATCGCCCGGCTGAAGACGCTGGCCGATGCCGGGATTGCGGCGGGGCGGTCGGTTTGCCTGTTAGGCCGGGCGATGAAGAAGATGGTGGCGGCTGGCGAGGCGGCAAGCATCCTGCCGGATTTCCCGCGCACCATCAGCCCGGAAGAGGCGCTGGAGGTGCCACGCGGCAATCTGATGCTGATCGTGACGGGCAGTCAGGGTGAACGGCGGGCGGCCTCGGCACAACTGGCACGCGGCAAGTATCTGGGCTTCGAGTTGAAAGAGAACGACATGTTCCTGTTCTCGTCCAAGACGATTCCTGGAAATGAGCGGGACGTGCTGAAGATCATGAACCAGCTTTCGGAACTGGGCGTGGATGTGCAGGACGATGCGGGCGGGCTGTACCACGTCTCAGGCCACGCGAACCGGCCCGATCTGGAAACGGTTCATGGGATGGTCAAGCCGCAGATCCTGATCCCGATGCACGGTGAGCACCGGCACCTGCGCGAACATGCGCGGCTTGGCAAGGCGGCAGGGATCGCGTCAGAAATTGTCGTCAACGGCATGATGATGGACCTGACGGGCAAGCGCCCTGTGGTGGCCGAATACATCGAAACCGGCCGCACCTACCTTGACGGCACGGTGATGATCGGCGCGATGGACGGGGTGGTCCGCGACCGCATCCGGATGGCATTGAACGGGCATGTGATGGTCACCGTCATCATGGATGAGAACGATCAGGCTATGGGCGAGGCGTGGGTCGAGGTGATGGGCCTGCCCGAGACGGGCAAGTCGGGCGCCGTGCTGGCCGACCGGCTGGAGGCGGATCTGTCGGAGTTTCTGAACGCGGCCGCTGCCAAGATCCTGCGCGATGACGACAAGATCGATGAGGCGCTGCGGCGTGTCGTCCGGCAGGTTACGGTCGAAGAGGTCGGCAAGAAGGCCGAGGTCACAGTGGTGGTAAGCCGCCTGACCGAAGGCTGATTGCAACCGAAAGCCGGAAATTTCAATCGGGAAATTTCCGGCTTTTTGTATTTATCGCAACGTATTACGTGAAATCTGAAATTGTTCGCGCAAGCGTTGCCCGGTCACCCTTCGGTGCCTGTTGCGGGTTCGTCATCCAGATCATCAGGCGTCGGTTCCGGCACGCGGAAGCTGCGCAGGATGAAGTCGGGGACATGATCGCCCATGCCGATGACGCTGGGGCCGCGATTGTCATCCCGGCGATAGTCGCGGCGATCTTCACGGCGTGTTTCATCACGGCGTCCTTCATCACGGCGCGGTTCCGGGCGGTCGTCGCTGCGGACTTCGCTGCGTTCACGCCGGGGCTCGCGCCGGTCTTCCCGGCGGGGTTCGTCGCGCCGAACCTCTTCGGGGGCCGGGACGGCGGCCTGGGGTGCCACCACTTCAACCACCACCTCGACGGGCTTTTCGGCCGCCTTGCGCTCACGCGGGCCACGGTCGCGGCCACCCCGGCTGCGGGATTTGTCGCCACGCTCTTCGCGCGGGCGGTCACTGTCGTCGCCACCAAGGTCCATCCCTTCGGGCAGCACGCCTGCGGGGATGTCACGTTTCACAAGGCTTTGGATCGCGGCAAGGTATTTGCCATCGGACGGCACCGAAATGGTGAATGCCTTGCCCAGACGGCCTGCACGGCCGGTGCGGCCAATGCGGTGAACGTAGTCTTCGGGGTGCGAGGGCACATCGAAGTTGAAGACATGACTGACGGCCGGAATGTCGAGGCCGCGTGCGGCCACGTCAGACGCCACCAGCAGGCGCACCGTGCCATCACGGAAGCCGTCCAGCGTTTTGGTGCGCACCGACTGGTCAAGATCACCGTGAATCGGGGATGCATTGAAACCATGTGCTTTCAGTGACTTGGCCACCACATCGACATCCATCTTGCGGTTGCAGAAGATAATGGCGTTGGTGCAGGCCTCGCCTTCCGCCTGGATGAGCGCGCGCAGGACGGCGCGCTTTTCGGTGAAGGACCGATCCTTGCGGGTCGGGGTAAAGCTGAACAGCTGCTGTTCGATGGTTTCGGACGCCGTGGACTGGCGTGCCACTTCGACCTTGGCTGGATTGGTCAGGAAGGTATTGGTGATCCGCTCGATCTCGGGTGCCATGGTGGCGCTGAAAAACAGCGTCTGGCGGGTGAACGGGGTCAGCTGGAAGATGCGTTCGATATCGGGGATGAACCCCATGTCCAGCATGCGGTCAGCCTCGTCCACCACCATGATCTGCACGCCGGTCAGCAGCAGTTTGCCACGCTCGAAATGGTCGAGCAGGCGGCCGGGGGTGGCGATCAGCACGTCAACGCCACGATCGATCAGTTTGTCCTGTTCGCCAAAGCTGACGCCGCCGATGAGCAGCGCTTTGGTCAGCTTGGTATGCTTGGCGTAGGTTTCAAAATTTTCGGCCACCTGGGCCGCGAGTTCGCGTGTTGGCGCCAGCACCAGCGAACGCGGCATGCGGGCGCGGGCCCGGCCCTGGCCCAGCAGGGTAATCATCGGCAGCACGAAGCTGGCGGTTTTGCCCGTGCCGGTTTGCGCGATGCCAAGGACATCACGGCCCTTCAGCGCCTCGGGGATGGCCTGTGCCTGAATGGGGGTCGGGATTTCGTAGCCCGCTTCGCTGATGGCAGTCAGCACGCGCGGGTCGAGCGCGAGGTCGGAAAATTTGGTCATGTGCGTCCTAAGTGGTGCGGGATCGGCCCGCACGGGTGAAGGGACGCAAGTTTCCGGGCGTCCCGGCGTCAATATCCCCGGATGAGGATGCCTGTGCGGTAAAGGAAAGCGACCGAAAGGTCAAGTGAGGCAGGCGGCGATTGCGCGGATCGCCTGATGGTTGACAGCCACGGCGGGAAAGCCTGACTTTTGGGCAGGTTGCGGGAACGTCGTATTCGTGTCAGGCTATTGGGATTGAACGCGCTGATTTTCACGACCTATTCAAACGGTGGATTTTGATGACCAAACGTTTTTCTGCGGC
>JAYSSN010000004.1:0-5569 GCA_043720555.1 Rhodobacterales bacterium
GCGTTTCTGGGTGCCACCGGCTCCGATTGCGGGATTGCCAACGTCAATATCGGGCCATCGGGCGCCGAGATCGGTGGGGCGTTCGGCGGCGAGAAGGAAACCGGCGGCGGGCGCGAAAGCGGATCGGACGCCTGGAAAGGCTACATGCGCCGCCAGACCAACACGGTGAATTATTCCGCTGCCCTGCCGCTGGCGCAGGGTGTGAAATTCGATTTCTGAAAGGGATCACCCATGTCGTTTTCCAAAGTGACGGTGCTGGGCCTGGGCAAGGTCGGGCATCTGGCGGCTGAGTTGCTGGATGCGGCGGGCTTTGCGGTGACGGGCGTCGATGCCCGCGCCGTGACCGCACCCTTTGCCAGCCGCGTGGCCGACCTGACCGATGCGGACCAGATCAGGGCTGTGCTGGCCGGGCAAGAGGCGGTGCTGTCCTGCCTGCCCTATCATCTGAACAAGGGGGTGGCGTCCATCGCGCATGCATTGGGGATGCACTATTTCGATCTGACCGAAGATGTGCCGACAACCCGGCATATCCGCGAACTTGCCAAAACATCCACAGGGTTGATGGCGCCGCAATGCGGCCTGGCACCCGGTTTTGTCGGCATTGTCGGCGCCCATCTGGCGCAGCAGTTCGACCGGATCCGGTCGATCAAACTGCGCGTGGGGGCCTTGCCGCAGAACCCGACCGGGCTGCTGGGGTACGCGTTCAACTGGTCGCCCGAAGGTGTGGTCAACGAATACCTGAATGATTGCGAGGTGATCGAGGAGGGTGTTCTGAAAACCGTGTCGGCGATGGAATGGACCGAAACGATCTATATCGACGGCATGCAGCTGGAGGCGTTCACCACCAGTGGCGGTCTTGGGACGATGTGCGAAACCTATGCTGACCGGATCGAAAACCTTGATTACAAGACCATGCGCTATCCGGGGCATGTGGATCTGATGAACTTCTTTTTCCACGAACTGCTGATGCGCGAAAACCGCACCGAGGCCGGGCGTATCCTGACCAATGCCAAACCCCCGGTGGACGAGGATGTGGTCTATGTGCATGTCGCGGCCGAAGGCTGGACCGCAGGCGCGCTGCGTCGGCGTGAATTCGTGCGGGCCTACTATCCGCTGGATATTGCAGGAAAAAGCCGCACTGCGATTGCCTGGACCACATCCGCATCCGTGGTCGCGGTGATCGAGATGGTGCGGGATGGGGCGCTGCCGGACACGGGGTTCCTCAAGCAGGAAGATATCCCGCTGGACCCCTATCTGGCCACGCGGACGGGGAACTATTACCAGATCGGGCATCGTAGCCGGCACGCCTGACCGCCTGCCGCCGGTTGGCGTGGCGGGCCACCATCCGAGTATTTGGACAAAGACAAAGCAGCCTCTTGCGCTTTGCCCTGCACCGGGGTCACATCGCCCCATGACCGACGACACCCGCCTGCGCCTGCGCATTCTGTTTGGATCAAACGCCATGCTCGGCCCCGGCAAGGCGGAATTGTTGGAGCATATCCGGGATACCGGCTCGATCACCGCGGCAGGTCAGTGCATGGGGATGAGCTACAAGCGCGCCTGGGGTCTGGTCGAGACGCTGAATGCAACCTTCCGCGAACCGGTTGTTGTCAGCTCGCGCGGCGGGGCCAGTGGCGGCGGGGCGCGGTTGACAAAAACCGGCGTCGCGGTGCTGGCCCATTACCGGCGGATCGAGGACAGGCTGCGCGATGTGGGGGCGGATGATCTGGCCGCGTTGCGCAGACTGTTGCCCGATATGGCGGACGGGAAATAACGCTTGTGTCACAGGCCGTTGCGGATATGTTTCGCAAAACATATCGAGACACCATGCGCGCCCTGCTGTTTGCCCTGCTGTTCCCCTTCCCGGCCATGGCCGATGACATCACGGTGTTCGCGGCAGCCAGCCTGAAGACCGCGCTGGATGCGATCGCGGCGGATTGGGCAGGTGACCGGGTGACTCTGGTCTATGGCGGTACACCGGCCATGGCCAAGCAGATCGAACAGGGCGCACCCGCGGATATCTTCATCGCGGCCTCGACCCCGTGGATGGACTATGTCGCCGATGCGGGGCTGTTGCGGGCAGGGACGCGCAGGGATATTCTGGGCAACCGGCTGGTGCTGATCGGGCCCGCAGGGGCACAGGCGGTGGTGCTGTCGCCCGATCTTGATCTGGCGGGACTGCTCGGCGATGGCAAGCTGGCGATGGCACTGGTGGAGGCGGTACCCGCAGGGCAGTACGGCAAGGCGGCACTGGTCACGCTGGGTCTGTGGGACGGGGTTGCGGCGCAGGTCGTGCAAGCCGAAAACGTGCGGGCTGCCCTCGCGCTGGTGGCGGCAGGGGAAGCCCCGTTGGGAATTGTCTATGCGTCTGACGCGGTGGTGGAACCCGGCGTTACAGTGGTTGCGACCTTTGCGGCCGATACGCATCCGGCGATCGTCTATCCTGCGGCCCTGACGGCGGGCGCGCAGGATGCGGCACTTTTGTTTCTGGATGCGCTGACCGCGCCCAAGGCCCAGGCGGTGTTTCTGGTCAACGGGTTCACCCGGCCATGAGTGACTGGCTGACCCCGCAGGAATGGACGGCGGTGCTGCTGTCCTTGCGCGTGGCCGTCTGGGCGACGCTGGTCAGCCTGCCGTGCGGCATCCTTGCCGCGTTTGCGCTGGCGCGCTGGTCCTTTCCGGGCAAGCAGGTGGTCAACGGGCTGATCCACCTGCCGCTGATCCTGCCGCCGGTGGTGACAGGGTATCTGTTGCTGATCACATTCGGGCGGCGCGGGTTTGTGGGCGAATGGCTGTATGAGCTGACCGGCTTTACCTTTGCCTTTCGCTGGACGGGTGCGGCGCTGGCCGCAGGGGTGATGGCGTTCCCCCTGATGGTGCGCGCGATCCGCCTGTCGGTGGAGGCGGTGGATGCGCGGCTGGAACAGGCCGCGGGCACGCTGGGCGCATCGCCCGCATGGGTGTTTCTGACGGTGACACTGCCGCTTGCGCTGCCGGGGGTGCTGGCGGGGGCGATTCTGGCCTTTGCCAAGGCCATGGGGGAATTCGGTGCCACGATTACCTTCGTGTCCAACATTCCGGGTCAGACGCAGACAGTGCCCACAGCGATCTATACCGCCTTGCAGGTACCGGGGGGCGAGGGGGCTGCGTTCCGCCTGGTGGTGATTGCGGTGGTGGTGGCGATGGGCGCTTTGCTGGCATCCGAGTGGGTGTCAAAGGCGGTCGCCCGCCGTGTACAGGGGCTGTGATGCTGACCGTCGCCCTGCGGCACCGCTTTGGCGACTTCGCCCTGGATGTGGCGTTCACCGCCCCCGCCGGGCTGACGGCGGTCACCGGGCCGTCGGGCGCGGGCAAGACCAGCATCATCAACGCGGTGGCAGGATTGTTCCGGCCTGACGCTGGCGAGATCAGGTTTCACGATGAGGTACTGTTTGCACCAGGGGTCTGGGTGGCACCGCACAAACGACGCTTCGGGTATGTCTTTCAGGAAGGCCGGCTGTTCCCGCATCTGACGGTGCGGCAGAACCTGCGCTATGGCGCGTGGTTTGCGGGTGCGGATGGCGATCTGGATCAGGTGGTGGACCTGCTGGGGATCGGCGCGTTGCTGGCACGGCGTCCGGCGGCCCTGTCGGGCGGCGAAAAGCAGCGGGTTGCGCTGGGCCGGGCGCTGCTTGCGCGGCCCCGGATGCTGCTGATGGACGAGCCGCTCGCGTCCCTTGATGCCGCGCGCAAGGATGAGATTTTGCCCTATCTGGAACGGGTCCGCGATACCGGGACGCCGATCCTTTATGTCACCCATGCAGCGGACGAGGTGACGCGACTGGCGACGGCCGTGATCCGGGTGGCGGCCGGTAAACTGGTGAGCTGAGCCATTAGGCCTTCATGTAACGATATCACATCGAAAGATAATCTCTGTAATTGGCTGCTGGCGCATCCACCGCCTTACACCCCCTCGAACGCGCACAGCGCGTGCACGTCCATCCCCATCGCCTCCAGCTTTTTGCGCCCGCCCAGATCGGGCAGGTCCACCACAAAGGCGCAACCGATCACCTCGGCACCCAGCCGTTCGATCAGGCGGATACCCGCCTCGGCGGTGCCGCCGGTGGCCAGCAGATCATCGACGAGCAGCACTTTTTCACCCGGCGTCATCGCGTCGTCATGCACCTCGACCACCGCCTCGCCATACTCCAGCTTGTAGGCCTGCGAAATGGTCTGGCCCGGCAGCTTGCCTTTCTTGCGGATCGGCACGAACCCGGTGGACAGCTGATGCGCCACCGCACCGCCCAGGATGAAACCCCGCGCCTCCAGCCCGGCGACCTTGTCGATGCGCATCCCGGCGTAGGGCGACAGCAACTGATCCACGCACATCCGAAACCCGCGCGGATCGGCGAACAGCGTGGTCACATCGCGGAACAGAATGCCTTCGTGCGGAAAGTCCACAATGGTGCGGATATAGTCTTTGACGGTCTTTTTCATGGAGCCCTCAGTTTGGATAATACAGGCGCAGGATGGTTGCATCCTGCCCGGTGAGCGACAGGACCGCGTTGCTGTCTTGCGCAAAGATCGAAACACCCTCGTAGGCGGGATTTTCGATGTCGTACAGAAACCCCAGCGATTGGGTGACCTCTTCCAGCACGATGGAGGCGATGTCATCAGGCAGAACATCCTGCGCGATCAGAATCGTGCCACTGGTGAGGGTGTCCGCCGCATTCCACCAGACATAAACGTAACCCGCACCGATGATTTCGCCTTCGCTGACCCCCGGCTCGCCATACACCGCGTCATTCTCGAAAAACATCGTGGGGCGCAGGGCGATGTCGGGGCTGTCGGTATGGGCGATCCGGCGCAGGCGCACGCCTGATCCAACCGCGTTCACGGTGCTGACCGCGTGGTCGAGGGCGGCGTTGATCGCGTAGGCATTTCGGACGGGATAGCCTTTTGGCACGGGGCCGAACCCGATGGTCAGATTGGCGGGATCGGGCCAGCGCACCGGGTCCATCTGGCAGGCCCCTCCGGGGATCGCGCCGCAGGTTGTCAGGTGCAGGAAATCCTGATCCGTCAGGATTCCGTTGGACGTCACGCCATCCGACGCCAGTACCGGGGTGCCCAGCAGCAGCGACAAAAGCCACGCCTTCACAGCACCCGTCCGGCGATGATGTCCAGCTTGGCTGCAAGGACAGGGTCGCGTTTGTCGGGGGCCGTCATCAGGGCGTGGGTCAGGCTGCGGTCGCAGTTGTGGGCGCAGGGCGCGTGGGCGCTGTCCAACGCGGTGGCGAGGCGTGAAACCATGTGGCGGGCCGCACCTGCGTTGGCGGTCAGGGTCCGGATGACCTGTGATACGTCAACCTCGCCATGATCCTGATGCCAACTGTCGTAGTCGGTGACCATGGCGACGGAGGCATAGCAAAGTTCGGCCTCGCGGGCCAGTTTCGCCTCGGGCATGCCAGTCATGCCGATCAGGTCTGCGCCCCAGGAGCGGTAGAGGCGGCTTTCGGCAAGGGTGGAGAACTGCGGGCCCTCCATCGCAAGATAGGTGCCGCCGTTGTGGACCGTGGGGCCATCGACGGCA
>JAYSSN010000005.1:0-2273 GCA_043720555.1 Rhodobacterales bacterium
CCGCAGCGGCTGGACGCATTGCCCTTGATGACCAGCAAACCGCCGCGCCCGGTGGCCCCGGCGTATTGGCTGGCGTCACCGTCGATAATCACCGTCCCGCTCATCATGTTTTCGGCCACACCCGGCCCGGCATTGCCCTTGATCCGGATCGTCGCCTGTTTGTTCATCCCCGCGCAATAATACCCCGTCGTGCCATGCACGGTGATGTCCAGCGGCGCATCAACGCCTACGGCAATCGAATGCGACCCCTTGGTATTCACAATCTCCCACGCGGTCTGATTGGTGGTGCCTTGCAAGGCATGCAGCGTCTGGTTCAGGTCGCGCAACCCCCGCGCGGCAAGATCGAATGTCTGCATGTCAATGGTTCCAGAAGTAAACTGTGGCAGGTTCAGGTTCCCACACCCGCGCGGCGTCGATCCCCGGCAGGTTGACCATGGCGCGATATTCAGAGCCGAAAGCCACATATTGATCGGTTTCGGCCATTACGGCGGGTTTGCAGGCAATCGGGTCGCGCACTACGCCAAAGCCGTCTTTGGTGCCGACGACAAAGGTATAGAACCCGTCCAGTTCCTTTAGCCCCGCCTCCAATGCCTGCCCCAGGTTCATCCCCGATTTCAGCTTGTGGCTGACATAAGCGGCGGCGACTTCGGTGTCGTTCTGCGTCTCGAACGTCATGCCCTCGCGGATCAGTTCGCGGCGCAAGCCGTTGTGGTTGGACAGGCTGCCGTTGTGGACAAGGCATTGGTCCGGCCCGGTTGAAAACGGATGCGCCCCCATGGTGGTGACGGCCGACTCGGTGGCCATGCGCGTGTGCCCGATGCCATGCGTGCCATGCATTTTGCTCAGGTCAAACCGGGCGGCCACATCGCGCGGCAGGCCGACCTCTTTGTAAATCTCAAGGCTGTCACCCGCGCTCATCACCTTGAGGGTAGGGCGCAGATGAGCGAGGGCAGAGCGGGCAGCGTCCATTTGGTCCAGCGGAATTTCAAGCACGGCATGGGTGCTTTTGATCAGCATCAGCACCGGGGCACCGATGGCGTCGTGCAGGTCGGCGTCCAGATTGGCAAAGTCTGCCAACGGGTTAGCCGATTGCACCGTGATCTTGCCCGCGCCATCACCCGCCCCGCCGTAAATCGCGATACCAGCGCTGTCGGGCCCGCGATCGGTCATGGTGATCAACATGTCCGTCAGCATCGCGCCAAGCAAAGGCTCCAGCGATTTGTCCTTGAGGAACAGTCCGACAATGCCGCACATGGCGCTCTCCCTAACTTTGTTGGCAGCTTCAGCACTTGGTACGAATCAACTAGCAGGAATATTTTATTCGTTCTAGGTAAATATTTTTCGATCTCTTTCCAGCGGCCTCTGGACCGGTTTTTGGTCACGTTGGCTGGCCTATGTGTTGCATCCCAGATGATCACATATCCCCTCGTCGATCTGCGTTTTTCATGGCAAGATCGGTTCTGAGGGACCTTCGGAGCGGGGTGCGCACATGTTGATCCATCTTCACAAGCAGGCCACGACGACGCCGGAGGTGCGGGCGGCGATCCAGGCCAGCGCCGAGTCTGCCTCAGCTCTGGCGGCGCGGTTCGGCACGACTGAGCAGACCGTCTACAAATGGAAGCATCGCGACACGGTGCATGATCGCAGCCACACGCCGCACCGCCTACAGACCACATTGACTCCGGCGCAAGAGGCGGTTGCAGGTGGTCCTGCGCAAGACGCTGCTGGTGTCGATCGACGACCTGCTCGCCGTGGTGCGCGAGTTCCTCAACCCGGAAGTCTCGCGCTCCGGCCTTGACCGCTGCCTGCGTCGGCATGGGGTGGGCAATCTGCGCGATCTCCAGGTGCAATCGCCCCGGCCCCAGTATTAGACGTTCAAGGCTTACGAGCCCGGCTATCTGCATGTGGATGTGAAGTATCTGCCTCAAATGGCTGACGAATCTTCGCGGCGCTACCTGTTCGTCGCCATCGACCGGGCGACACGCTGGGTGTTCGTCCGGGTCTACAAGTCGAAGACCGCGGCCAATGCCGCCGGTTCCTGCGCGATCTGGAACGGGTCTGTCCGATCCGCATCCGCACCATACTTACCGACAACGGGAAAGAGTTCACCGACCGCCTGTTCGGCCTGCGCAAACGCAGCCCCACCGGCAAGCATGAGTTCGATCAACTCTGCGGCGATCTGGGCATCGAGCACCGCCTGTCGCCACCGATGCGCCCGCAAACCAATGGCATGGTCGAACGCTTCAACGGCCGGATCGAGGAGGTGCTGCAAT
>JAYSSN010000006.1:0-5544 GCA_043720555.1 Rhodobacterales bacterium
GGTTCGCGCGTCATGGCCGCCTGCAATCCCCGCATCACCGAGACATCGGTCACCGGCCAGTCGCTGGCAAAGGCGAGCTTTGCCCCCAGTGATCGCCACAGATACGCGTCTCGCCACCGATCACGCCCGATCGTCGCCAGTGTCGGCATCAGCGGAAAGTCCATTGCTCCCGGCGGATGCGATGGCTGCAGGCTGGCCACGATGCCAAGCGCCGCCAGCCGCGGCACATCGGCCCGGTCGATCAGTTCGATATGTTCAATCCGGTGCCGGCTGTCGCGCACCCCGTTGGCATTTTGCGCCGCCGCGTAACCGTCAATCGTCGTGCGCACCGCGCCATCGCCAATCGCGTGCACCGCGATCTGCAACCCGCGCCGGTCCGCCTCCACTGCAATCTCGTTGAACCGCGCGGGCAGAAACAACGGTTCGGACCGGTGCCCCGGATGGTCCGGGTAATCGCGCAGCATATAAGCAGTGCGGGTGTCCACCACGCCGTCCATGAACATCTTCACAAATCCGCAGCTCAGCCAGTCATCATCATGGTCGCGCGTCATTGCCTCGGCCCGGTCCAGTTCTGCCAGATCCATATGCGGCTTCATGTGGAACGGCACCTTCACGCGCGCAAGCAAATCTCCCTCCGCCTGCACTTCCCGCAAAAGCGCCAGTGTGAACCGGTTGCCGTCCATATTGACCATCGAGGTGATTCCATGCGCCGCACAATGGCGCAAGCCTGCGCGCACCTTCGCCCGGTCAATCGCGCGCTCTGCATCACCCGGCCAGGGGTCAGGCTCGCCCCCGGTTGCGATCCCCAGGTTCAGCCGCGCCTCGCCGCCAAGCGCGACCACCGGCGCAAATGCCTCGAACTCCCGCAATTCCCCGGTGGCCAGCCCATCCGCCCCGATCACCACCTCATGTCCGCGCGGGCACACCATGCCATGCAGGATACCCGCCGCCTGCAAAGCCGCCGTATTGGCCCAGACGGTGTGATGGTCATGCGCCGTGATCGCAATCGGGCGGTCCGGCAGCATTGCGTCCAGATCAGCGCGCGTCATCGCATGGGGCAGCATCGCATAATCGCCGCCCTGTGCCATCAGCAGCGCCCGTTCCGGATGCTTCGCCCCATAGGCGCGGAACGCATCGCGCAACGCAGCCAGCCCCCGCAGCCCTGAAACATGCAGATGCCCCAGTTCCGCCCCGCCCAGCACCAGATGCAGATGGCTTTCCACAAAGCCCGGCAGGACCGACCTGTTGCGCCCGTCAATCACCCGCGTCCCCGGCCCGGCGAGGCGCTCCACCTGCCGCCGCCCGCCCACCGCAATGATCCGTCCGGCGGCAATCGCCACAGCCTCGGCTCGGGGCTGAGCAGGGTTCATCGTGATGACGCGGACGTTGGTGACGATCAGGTCGGGATGCATGAGAGGCGCCTATGTCCGGGTGGGCGCACAAGACCCGGACATGCGCGATGCGTCAAGCCTGCACCGCAACGCCGCAGGGGCGCTCACACGCATGCCGCAATGGGCCGCGGGCCGCCACAAATTCCGGGCGTAACATACCGCGCGGGGCTCCGCACCGGCTGCGCAGATACGCACCCCGCCGCAGGCCGGGCTTCACCCCGCCTCTCCTCCCCCCGGGCATTCCGCTGTCCCAAAAACATCCGGACGTGCGCGCCAGCGGCACAAGAGGCAAGGTCGCTAAATTCCCGCCGCCATCACGCACAGCATCTCGAACATCACCGAAGCCCCCAGAAACGCTGTCCCGCCCGATGCATCAAACGGCGGCGACACCTCGACCAGATCCGCCCCCACGATCTGAACCCCCGCCAGCAACCGCGCGACCAGCAACGCCTGCCACGAATTCGGCCCCCCCACCTCGGGCGTCCCGGTCCCCGGCGCGAACGCAGGATCAACGAAATCGATGTCATAGCTGACATACGTCGGTCCGGTGCCCGCCCGTCCGCGCGCCTCGGTCATCACCTCATCGGGCCCGCGCGCATGGAATTCATCAATCGGGATCACCCGAATGCCGACGCTGCGCGCAAAATCCCGGTCCTCGCGGTCGTAGGCCGTACCGCGGATGCCGATCATCGTGACACGAGCAGGGTCCAGCAGTCCCTCCTCGACCGCCCGCCGGAATGGCGTGCCGTGGGTATAGAGCGTGCCCCCGAAATAGCTGTGAAACAGGTCGGTATGGCTATCGAAATGGATCATCCCCAACGGGCGGTCCCTGGCCAAGGCCCGCAAGATCGGCAGGGTACAAAGATGATCCCCGCCCGCGGTCAACGGCACGATTCCCGCCCGGCGCACCAGGCCATAGAACGCCTCCATCCGCGCCAGACTATCGTGCAGATCGGCCGGGTTGGGGGCCACATCGCCAAGGTCGGCACAACGCGCCGCCTCAAACGGACGCACTCCGGTGATGCCGTTTTCCGCCCGTATCATGGTCGACGCATCGCGCAGTTGCCGTGGCCCGTGGCGCGCACCGGCCCGGTTTGTTGTGCCGCCATCCCAGGGTGCGCCGATCAGCCCGATCTGGACTTCGGCCAGTCGCGGATGGTCCAGCGGCACATGCGGCAAGCGCATGAATGTAGGAATTCCCGCAAAGCGCGGCAGATCAAAGCCCGATACCGGCCGAAAGAACCCGTCCATCCCACCCCTCCTCTTTTGCGCCACACCGTGCCTCAGGCTTGTGCAACCCACAAGAGCGTGCGCAGAATGCGGGAAAACCGCCAATGGCGCGATGCGACCCTTGACCCGCGCCCTGCGGATCGCGTCTAAGGGCGCAGGGTGCATGCCGTCGCACCGGTATGGAGAGCCTGATGTTCAACAAGACCGAAGCCACCGCCGCCCCCGTTCGCCCTGACCGGGCCACCCCCAGCGGCAAAACATCGGTGCTTGGGTCCGATCTGAAAATCACCGGTGAAATCACATCTGCCGGCAGCATCGAAGTGTTGGGCGATGTCGATGGCACGATCACGGCAAATGGTCTGGTTGTCGGTGCCGAGGGCAAGGTGACGGGGATCGTGACCGCCGATACGGTCGAGGTGAAAGGCCGCCTCGAAGGCAAAGTGGCCAGCCGCAATTTTTCACTCCGCTCCACGGCGACTGTGGCGGCTGACGTGACCTATGCCAGCATCGTCATCGAAAGCGGGGCCACGATCGAGGGCCGATTCACCCTGCGCAAAGGCTAACCTGGCGCACGCCGGGGCGGGATTGAATAGGTCAGGCTCGCCCGCGCCACCGGTTCAGCCATCCCTTCGGAATACATCAGCACATCCCCGACGGCCAGCGCGCGCCCCAGCTTCAAAAGGCGCACCGCCCCGATCATGTCGCATCCCGCCGCCGGTTTGCGCATGAAATCAACACTCGCATTCGTGGTTACGGTCAGGGCTGCGGGCCCGATCCGCGACAGGATCGCCAGATACACCGCGACATCCGCCAGCGCGAAGATCGTGGGGCCGGATACCGTCCCGCCGGGCCGCAGGTGCCGGGCGGCCACGCGCAGGCGCAACTCCAGCCCCGCCATATCGACACGCTCGACCACAAAATCATCCGCCACTTCCGCGAAATCATGGGCCAGAAACGCCATCAGCGCGGCCTTGTCCATCATCAGTGTCATGGCTTCCCTCTGCGCGACCCAAGGCTTAGAGTTTCGAAAATCAGGGGGAATGGCAAGATGACGCAGACATGCCTTGTGCGCGAAGACATCGGGCCTGTTGCCCGGCTGACGCTGGATGCCCCTCACAGCCTGAATGCGCTGTCTGATGCCATGCTCGCGGCCCTTTCCGCCGAATTTGCCCGCCTGGCCGACGACGCCCGCATTCGCGTGGTGATCCTGAAAGGTGCCGGCAGGGCGTTCTGTGCAGGCCATGACCTGCGTGAAATGCAAGCCGCCCGCGCCGCGCCAGACAAGGGCCGCACCTATTTCCACGACCTGTTCCGGCGTTGCGCCAATCTGATGCAGGCGATCCCCGCCCTGCCCCAGCCGGTCATCGCGCAGGTCCATGGCATTGCCACCGCAGCGGGCTGCCAACTGGTTGCCACCTGCGACATGGCTGTCGCCGCAACCGGCACCCGGTTTGGCGTCAACGGTGTCAATATCGGGCTGTTCTGCTCCACGCCCATGGTGGCGCTGACCCGCAACATCCCGCGCAAAGCCGCGTTCGAGATGCTGACGACGGGCGCGTTCATCGACGCCCCCCGCGCGGCAGAGATCGGTCTCATCAACCGCGTCACCAGCCCCGAGACCCTGGAATCCGACACCCTCTCCCTCGCCCGGACCGTCGCGGCCAAACTCGGCCCTGCCGTCAAGATCGGCAAGCGCGCCTTCTATGACCAGACCACCATGAGCGTCGCCGATGCCTACGCTCATACCGGCAACGTCATGGTGGAAAACATGCTGTGGCGTGATACGGACGAAGGCATCGCGGCCTTCCTCGAAAAACGCGCCCCCGACTGGCCTCAGTGACCACCCGCGCCTGTCATCTTTGCTCAAATATTCTCGCCGAAGGCTGCCGCACTTACAGCGCGTAAATTGCGCCGAATTTCGCCTCGAGATAGTCGAGCAGCGGCCCCTCGGTGGGGACAAAGCCACAGGCGCGCTGCACCACCTCGCGCGGCTCGTACAGCCCGCCGTGGGTTTGCAGATTGGCGCGCAGCCAGCCTGTCGCGGCCGACGTATCCCCGCATGCCAGTTGCGCGTCAAGGTCCGGCACTGCCGCCCGCAACGCCTGATGCAGACAGCCCGCATAGACATTGCCCAGTGAATACGTCGGAAAATAACCGAACAGCCCCACCGACCAATGCACGTCCTGCAACATCCCGTGCGAAGGCTTGTCCACCGCCAATCCGAAATCTGCCATGAACCGGTCGTTCCACGCGGCCTCCAGATCCGTCACCGCCAGATCGCCCCCGATCAGTGCGCGCTCCAGATCAAAGCGCATCATGATGTGCAGATTGTAATGCACCTCGTCCGCCTCGGTGCGGATATGGCCCGAATGCACGCGGTTCACCGTGCCGTAGAATTCATCCGCCCCAACCCCGAAATCGCCGAACGTCCCGACCATTTGCCCCTGCAGCCAGCCGGTAAAGGCCCGGCTGCGGCCCAACTGGTTTTCGTAAATCCGGCTTTGGCTTTCATGCACCCCCATCGAGACACCCGCCCCCAGCGGCGTCAGCGCATAAGCCGGATCGATCCCCTGCTCATAGCAGGCGTGGCCCACCTCGTGGATCGTCGAATAAAAACAGTTGAACGGGTCCAGCTCCGACACCCGCGTGGTGATCCGCACATCCGACCCCGACCCCGCACTGAACGGAT
Source organism: Rhodobacterales bacterium (assembly GCA_043720555.1). GTDB lineage: Bacteria > Pseudomonadota > Alphaproteobacteria > Rhodobacterales > Rhodobacteraceae > JAAFHS01. The sequence continues at coordinate 5,311 of JAYSSN010000006.1, forward strand.
GCACCGCAAGGTCGAGCCGCCCCCGGTTCCAGTCATAGCCGAAGGCCGCCGCCAGATCGCGCGACAGTGCCATCTGACCAGCGGCGTTGAATGATCCGCCCAGTGGTTTTGGCCGATGACTGGCCCCCAGCACCGCCGCGCGCAACGCCACCAGCCGCGGGCGCATCCGATCAAACATCGCGCCGATGCTGGCCGCTGTCGCGCCCGGTTCATAGTCATCAATCAGCGCGTCAT
>JAYSSN010000007.1:0-5521 GCA_043720555.1 Rhodobacterales bacterium
GCATCATCGACATCGGTAATATCTCTGGTCGCGGTTGAAAAGCGGCGCTCCGACGCGATGCTGCAGGTTCGCCTCTTGGGCTGCATGGTCCAACCGGTCCCTGAACGTGCCGATCTGGCCTGTTGCCGGTTGCAGGCACACCGCATCAGGCAACGGGTTTGCGGCGGGCCGGGGAAAGTGCGGCGTCCCGGCATGGCCCCGTGTTTGGGCCAATTGTCGGGCGCACCTGGGCGGGGCGGCGTCCCATGGCCGTCAGATCGCGGTAAAGCCGTTGTCAACGAACAGGTGCGTTCCATTCACAAAGCTGGCCTCGTCACTGGCCAGGAACAGGGCAGCCTGTGCGACCTCCACCGCTTTGCCGATGCGCCCCTGCGCGGCCATGATCGCCGCCTCGGACACATCCACGCCCAGCGCCTGCAGATCGCGCACCTCGCGCAGCCCGTGCGGGGTTTCGATGAAACCGGGGCAGACGGCGTTGCAGCGGATGCCCCGGTCGCGGAATTCCACCGCGATGGCGCGGGCAAACATGTGGACCGCCCCTTTGGTGGTGTCATACAGCACCTCCATCGGGGTGCCTGCAACCGCACTGATGGATGATGTACACACGATCGACCCGCCCCCGGCGGCGATCATGCCGGGCAGGACGGCGCGGGTCATGAGGAACATGGATTTCACGTTCACCGCATGCAGCCAGTCCCATTCTTGCTCTGTCGTATCAAGGAAGGGTTTGATGACGATGGTGCCCGCGTGGTTGAACAGCACGTTCGCCGGGCCAAAGTGGGCAGTTGTGGCGTCAACGGCGGATTGCACTTGAGCGGCATCCGACACATCGGCCTGCACCGCAATCGCTTGCCCACCCGCCGCGGTGATTTCTGCGACACGCGCCTGCGCCTCGGTCAGGTTGCGGTCGATAATGGCGACTTTGGCACCTTCGGCGGCAAAAAGCAGGCTTGCAGCCCCGCCCATACCGGTCGCCCCGCCCGAGATGATGGCGATCTTGCCCGCAAGTCTGTCCATGGCGGCCCCCAAGAAAAAGGGCGACCGCGAAGGCCGCCCGTTCCCATGACCGTAGGGCGGGGCTCACCCCGCCGTCAACATCAGTTCCGTGCTTTGTCGACCATCTTGCCCTTGGAAATCCACGGCATCATCGCGCGCAGCTTCTCGCCCACCTTTTCGATCTGGTGTTCGTCGTTGATGCGGCGGGTGGCCTTGAAGAAGGGCTGGCCGACGGCGTTTTCCTGCATGAAGTCACGCACGAATTTGCCGGTCTGGATGTCGGTCAGCACGTCTTTCATCCGCGCCTTGGTTTCGGCGTAAGGCAGGATGCGCGGGCCGCTGACATATTCACCATATTCGGCGGTGTTCGAGATCGAGTAGTTCATGTTGGCGATGCCGCCTTCATAGATCAGGTCCACGATCAGCTTTACCTCGTGCAGGCACTCGAAATAGGCCATTTCCGGTTCGTATCCCGCTTCCACGAGGGTCTCGAAGCCCATGCGGATCAGTTCGACCAGGCCGCCACACAGCACGGCCTGTTCGCCGAAGAGGTCGGTTTCGCATTCCTGGCGGAAGTTCGTCTCGATGATCCCGGAGCGCCCGCCGCCGATGGCCGAGCAGTACGACAGGCCGATTTCCATCGCCTTGCCGGTGGCATCCTGATGCACGGCGACAAGGCAGGGCACGCCGCCGCCCTTGGTATATTCGCCGCGCACGGTATGGCCGGGGCCTTTGGGGGCCATCATGATGACATCGACGCCCTTTTTCGGCTCGATCAGGCCGAAGTGGACGTTCAGGCCGTGCGCGAAGGCGATGGCCGCGCCTTCCTTCAGGTTGTCATGGACGTATTTTTTGTAAGTGTCCGCCTGCAGCTCGTCCGGCATGGTGAACATGATGACATCGCACCACTTGGCGGCATCGGCGATATCCATGACCTTCAGCCCTTCGGCCTCGCACTTCTTGGCAGAGGCCGAGCCGGGGCGCAGCGCCACGACGATGTTCTTGGCGCCGGAATCGCGCAGGTTCAGCGCGTGGGCGTGGCCCTGGCTGCCATAGCCGAGAATGGCAACCTTCTTGTCCTTGATCAGGTTGATGTCGCAGTCACGATCATAATAGACGCGCATTTTGGCGTTCCTTTGCTGTTGATGGCGGCAACATACGGCGTTTGGCGAAGAAATTCCTGCGAAGTTTGACGCCTAACGATTTTTCTGCGAAAAATCATGCGTACTTATGCGATTTTGTGAGATATTCATGCAGCTTGACGACACCGACCGCCGCATCCTGCGCCAGTTGCTGGCCGAACCGGCGCTGCCGACGCCCGCCCTCGCAGAGCGGGCGGGCGTGACGGTCGGCACCTGCTGGCGGCGGTTGGAGCGGTTGCACGAGGCCGGGATCATCAAGGGGCGGCAGGCGGTGATCGACTGGCGCGCCTTGGGTTATGGGGTGGAGGTGTCGCTGCGCTTTACACTGGACAAGACCGATCCTCGGGCGTTCGACGAATTTCTGGCCGCCGCGCGCGAGGTGCCGGAGGTGGTGGCGATTGAAACCTTCCTTGGCCGCGTCGATGTGCGTCTGAACGTCATTGCCCGCGACATGGCGCAGTATCAGGAGATTTACCGCAGCCGCATCCTGACCCTGCCGCATATCGCGGACATCGAGGCGCTGATGCTGATTGCGACGATCAAGGACGGCGAGGGGTTGCCGGTATGATTGATCTGGATGACACCGACCGCGCGCTGCTGCGGGCCTTGTCGGCGGATGCCACGCAGAACGCCGGGGCGCTGGGGCGGCGTTTCGGGCTGAGCCAGCCTGCGACATGGCGGCGCATCAGGCGGCTGGAAGATGCAGGCGTGCTGGCAGGGCAGCGGGTGGTGGTGGACAAGCCCGCGATCGGCTTTGGCGTGACGGTGTTTCTGGGCATCAAGCTGGCGACGAAGGGCCGGGTGTCGCTGGAGGACTTCGAGCGCGCGGTGACGGCAATCCCGGAGGTGCAGGTGGTGCAACACGTGCTGGGCCTGTTCGATTACCGGTTACGGGTGGTGGCGCGGGACATCGGGGATTTTGAACGGGTGCTGCGGCGGCGGATCATGACGCTGCCGGGTGTGGGGCAGGTAGAGGCGAATGTGCTGCTGACCGAAGAACGCAGGCCGGGGCCGATTGGCTGACAATCGGTGGCTTTGCCTCCAAACCCCGGGTCTTTGCTGCACAAGTGAAAGGGCGAAGTTTTTCTGGAGCTTTGTGCGCCGCGCCGCATATGTTGCACCAGTCATATCAGGAGTTGCGCCATGCCCGCACTGTACGCCCATATTGATGATGGGGGACTTGACGAGTTCTCGGTCGTGTTCACCGATCGGTCTCTGAACCATATGTCAAAGCGGTTTCAGGGTGTCATGCGCGATATCTCATCCATGCTGCGCGAGGTCTATGCAGCCCATGCGGTGGCACTGGTCCCCGGTGGCGGCACCTATGCGATGGAGGCTGTGGCGCGGCAGTTTGGCCAGGGGTCGGTGCTGGTGGTGCGCAACGGCTGGTTCTCCTATCGCTGGAGCCAGATTTTCGAGGCGGGCCAGTTTGCCCGCGATGTCAGGGTGGTGATGGCGCGGCGCGCGGTGGAGGGTGCGCGCGCACCCTTCGCGCCGCCCCCGATCGCCGAGGTGGTGGCGGCAATCCGCGACACGCGGCCCGCAGCAGTGTTCGCGCCGCATGTGGAAACCTCTGCCGGGCTGATCCTGCCCGATGACTACATCGCGGCCATGGCGGCAGCCGCGCATGAGGTGGGGGCGATACTGGTGCTCGACTGCATCGCGTCGGGCTGTGTCTGGGTCGATATGGTGGCCACCGGCGTGGACGTGGTGATTTCCGCGCCGCAAAAGGGCTGGTCGGCGTCGCCGTCGGCGGGCCTTGTGATGCTGTCGGAGCGCGCAAGCGAACGGCTGGAGGCGACCACCTCGAACAGCTTTGCGATGGATCTGAAGAAATGGCGCGCGATCATGACGGCCTACGAGGCCGGCGGGCATGCCTATCATGCGACGATGCCCACCGATGCGCTGGTGGGCTTGCGCGATGCAATGACCGAGACCAGGGCAATGGGGTTTGACCGCGCCAAGGCCGCGCAATGGGATCTGGGCACGCGGGTACGCGACATGCTGGCGGAAAAGCAGGTGCCATCGGTGGCCGCGAGCGGGTTTCAGGCCCCCGGCGTGGTGGTCAGCTATACCGACGACGTGGAGATTCAGACCGGGCGCAAGTTTCTGGCCGAAGGCATGCAGATCGCCGCCGGTGTGCCGTTGCAGGTGGGTGAGGGAGAGTCCTTCCGGACGTTTCGCATCGGTTTGTTCGGGCTGGACAAACTGGCAGATGTGCCCGGCACCGTGGCACGGCTGCGTGCGGTGGTGGACCGGGTCTTGTGAGTATTACACAAAAAGAAACCAGAACCTCATGTGATCCCCAGCCCCTTGCGCATCAGCGTCTGGCGCAACGGCGTGGCTCCGTGCAGCGCCCTGAGCCCTTGGGCGCGCAGGTCGCGGAACATCTGCCCGCCGCCCATCGAGGCCCGGTTCAGCGCATCAATTCCGGTGACGCGCAGGCGAATGTCGGGGTAGCGCGCGCGCTGGTAGCGGTCGAGCATCGGCTGGGCACCAAGGCCAGCCGGGTCCGCCATCGCAAGGTCGAGCAGCGTGGCGATATCGGCCAGGCTCATGTTCAAGCCCTGCGCGCCGATCGGCGGCACCACATGGGCGGCTTCCGCAATCAGCGCGGTGCGTTCGCCCGTCAGGCAGTCGGCGATCTGGCTGATGATCGGCCAGGACGTGCGGCGCGAGGCAAGGGTGAGCGGGCCCATGACATGGCACGACCGGGTCGAGGCCGCGGCCGCGCAATCCGCATCCGGCAGGGCTGCCAGACGCGCGACTTCGGCCCCGGTATCCATCCAGACGACGGCTGAGCAGGGCGACCCGTCGCAGTCGGGCAGCGGGACAAGCGTAAACGGCCCGCCCGTACGGTGAATTTCGGTTGACACATTGCCATGCGGAATGGGGTGTGTGACGGCGAATGTCAGGGCTTTCTGGCCATAGCGCAGGGTGCGGGCGCCAATCCCCAGGGCCGCGCGCACGGCGGAGTTGCGCCCGTCGGCGGCAATCAGCAGCCGCGCGCTGATCCGGGCACCGTCGGTCAGCGTCACGCGCGCCTCAGCCGCGCGCGTCAGGACTTTGGCAGTTGCCACACCGGGGCGGAAAGTGACGTTTGGCAGCGTGGCCAGGCGGGCCAGCATCGCGCGCCGCAGCAGCCAGTTGGGCAGGTTCCAGCCAAAGGGCAGCGCCGAAATGTCGGCGGCGTCAAAATCGCAGGTGAGGCGGGGTTCGTTCGCGGCACCCCCGGCATCAATGATGCGCATGATCTGCAAAGGCGTGGCGAAGGGCAGCAGCGCGCCCCAAAGCCCGGCTTTTTCAAGCATCTGCACGGCGGGCTGCAGAAAGGCCGTGGTGCGCAGATCGGCCCCGTCGGCGGCGGCATCCGTGACCGGGGG
>JAYSSN010000008.1:0-5485 GCA_043720555.1 Rhodobacterales bacterium
TGTCATAGCCCGCGACCGAGATCTCTTCGGGCAGCTTCAGCCCGCGCGAGCGCAGGATGCCGTAGACCTTCAGCGCCATCTTGTCGTTGCCGCAGCAGAGCGTCGTCGGCGGGTCGGGCAGGCGCAGCATCCGGTCGATGGCGTCCCACAGAAGCTGGGTCTCGCCTTCGTTGCCCTGAAGGTCGCAGTCCTGGACGAGGGCCGGGTCATAGGCGATGCCCGCCTCGGCCAGCGCCTCGCGGTAACCGGACAGGCGCAGAGGCGTGGCGGTGATGTTGCTGCGCAGCGTCAGATAGGCGATCCGGCGATGCCCTGCGGCCACAATCCGTGCCACAAGGTCATGCTGACCGCGCCGGTCATCGGGCAGGACGGATGGCGTGCCCGCCTCGTCGGCGCAGTTGGCCAGAACCATCGGGGTGCCGGCAGGCAAGCGGGGCAGTTCGATCCGCTGGTGATATTCGGCGATGTAGATCAGGCCCTCTACACGGTGTTGCAGAAAAGTCTGGACCAGAGGGGCAATCCGGTCAGGCCGCCCGTCGGTATCGGCGATCATCAGCGTCATGCCGCTTTGCGAGATCACCTGCTGGATGCCTTGCAGGATGAAAAGGTCGGGCAGGCCGGCGGGCCGGGTGGTCAGTTCCTTGGCGGTGGAGATTGCGCCGGTGATGACGCCGATCAGCCCGGATTTCTGCGACCGCATCATCCGGGCGGCGTTGGAGGGAACATAGCCGAGGCTGGACATCGCCGCCTCGACCGCCTCGCGGGTTTCGCGTCCCACGGGGCCGTCACCGTTCAGCACACGGCTCACCGTCTTGGCCGATACTCCGGCGGCTTTCGCAACATCATAGATTGTCGCCACCCCGCCCTCCCAAGCTGGTATCGCGCCGCACCCAAGCCCAGTCCCGTCCGGCCCTCGGGTGATGACATCGGTGTCATGACATCGGTGTCATACTTTCACCGGCACGATTCTGTCAATCGTGTTGTTGGAGTCAGGAATTATTACATGGGCGAATAAAATAGTCGGATCGGCACCGCCTCGCTAGCTGCAGACAATAATCGTCCCCAGGGCACAACGCGCTTCACTAGGGGTTGTCTTGGAGCAGTCGCACCCCACGTAAGCAACCGATCAGCTGGATCTTCTGAGAGGCAACGCACTTGCGGAAGGCTCTGTAAATGGCTCAGAGGCAACGTGTACAAAATCGCTCTCAATGGCGAAGGCAGGTTGGTCAATCTCTGCGACCTGCCGTTCAATAGCGCTGCGGCGAACGGCCGCTGTCCGCCGAAACTGAATAAGAGTCAGAGCGGGGCTGGTTGCTTTCGCAACAGGTTGAAGGCTGGAAGAGTGGCTCCCGGCGCCCGTCACGGAGGGATGCCGATGGGCGTTGTGGAAGTTCTGGATCCAGTACAGCCGACGCGGGCTGGTGGCTGGAAGGTGGATGTGAGCCGGGGCGCTCCTGAAGGCTTGAAGTGTGGTAACTCCAGTCTCCCTGATCCGCCCCGAATGGACAACCTGATGAAAGCTCACACCTAGGTCATCTCAAGGACCGTGCGGCCTGGGGCCCGACCGGCGATGAGATCGGCGATGGCTTCGTTGATCTGGGAAAAGGGGCGGCGCGCGATCACACCCTTGATGCGCCCCGTCGCGGCAAGGTTCAGCAGTTCGCGCATTTCCTGCCGGTTCGAAGCAGAGTTGCCAACGACCGTGAGGCCGGGCGCGATCACCTCATGGGCGTAAAAGGCCAGTTCCTGCGCGGGAACGCCGGTCATCACGATGCGCGCCCGCGGATTGCAGGCATGCAGCATCATCTGCCAGGTGGCGCCCACCGGGGCAAAGTTCACGCAGCCATGCGCGCCGCCAAGTGCCTTGATCTTCTGCGCCGCGTCGGCGTCGGCGATCACGCCCTCATCGGCACCAAGCGTCCTGGCCGTGGCCAGCTTTTCCGGGCTGGTGTCAACCGCGATCACCCGGGCACCCGCCAGCTTGGCAATCTGCACGCAATATTGCCCAAGCCCGCCCATGCCAAAGATCACGATGGTCTCGCCCGCTTTCACTCCGGTCTTCAGGAACGAGGCATAGGCGGCAGCCCCGGCGCACATCAAGGGTGCCGCTTCGGCCGGATCAATGCCCTCGGGGATGACATTGGCCCAGTCCTGTTTCAGCACGACATATTCTGCAAAGCAGCCCGGCGTGTTGTAGCCGGTGGCGTAGAAATCGGCGCAATAGTTTTCGCCGCCGGTTTGGCATTCACGGCAATGGCCGCAGGCGGAGTGGACATAGCCGATGCCCACACGGTCGCCCACATTCAGCCGACCACCGGAGCTGCCCACCTCGACCACATGGCCCACGCCCTCATGGCCCATGATCAGCGGCAGGGGATTGGGCGAGGCATGTTCGCCCTTCCAAATATGCACATCGGTGAAGCAGACGCCGCTCGCCTCGATCTTGACCAGCACCTCGTCGGCCTTGGGCTCCGGGCGTGGCACGTCGCGAATTTCAATCGGTGCATTGTAGGCCGTCAGCAGCGCAGCCTTCATCATCTCGGGGTTGGCCATCATAAACCTCATTCCGTGATTTGGTATACCAAACGCCCTGTGCAGCCGGTACGTCAACAGAAATATGACAGCCGCGCAGCCTGAAGCGCCGATTACCCCGGGATTTGGCGGTTTCACAAGTTTTTGGTATACAATCTGGCTCCAATGCGCTTTCCATTGCCGAAGACCCGAGATGGAGTGATAGGCATGGCAAGTGTGATCGAAGATCTCTCCCGGCCCGGCACCGAACGAGGCCTGTTCTATGCCGGCGCCTTTCAGCAGCCAACGCATGGGGGCAAGATCCGCGTCCTGAACCCCGCGACCGGCGCAGAGTTCACCTGGGTTCCCGACGCCGACGCTTCCGACGTGGCGGCTGCGGTTGCGGCGGCGAAGGCCGCCTTTCCGGGCTGGGCGGCGCAGGATGCGCTTGATCGCGGCCAGATCCTGCGCCGCTTTGCCGAGGTCATCCGCCAGAACATTCCTGCCTTGGCCCGGCTGGAAACCACCGTCACCGGCCGCGCCCTGCGCGAGATGAATGCCCAGATGACCCGCATTCCGGAATGGATCGAGTACTTCGCTGGCATCGCCCCCGGGCTGGAAGCCGAGGCGAACCGGGTCAAAGGAAACTACCTGACCTATACCGTCTATGAACCGCTTGGCCCGGTGGCGCTGCTGACCCCCTGGAACCATCCGGTACTGATCCTGGTCAAGAAACTCGCCGCAGCACTTGCGGCTGGCAATACCTGCGTGATCAAGCCTTCGGAACTGGGGCCCGTTTCGCCTCTGGTGATCGCGGCGTTGGCGACCGAGGCGGGGCTGCCCGACGGCGTGGTCAATGTCGTGACCGGGGGGCCCGCGACGGGCGCGGCGCTCTGCGCTCATGACGACATCCGGTTCATCGATCTGACGGGCGGCACCAATACCGGGCGCAAGGTGGCCGCCCTTGCCGGGCAGCGACTGGTGCGCAGCACGATGGAGCTTGGCGGCAAGACGCCCGTAGTGGTCTGCGAGGATGCCGAGTTGGATGCCGCTGTGGCGGGCGGTCTGTTCTCGGCCTTTGTCGCCTCGGGGCAGACCTGTGTGGCGGGGTCGCGGTTCATTGTACATGACCGGCTTTATGATGCGTTCGTGGACCGGATGGCCGCGCGGGCCGATCAGATCCTGCTGGGCGATCCGATGGACCTGTCCACCCAGATGGGTCCGGTGATCTGCAAGGCCTCGCTTGACCGCTGCCACCGCTTCATCGCCGAGGCAAAAGCCCAAGGCGCGCAGCAGGTCGCGGGCGATCTGCCCCTGCCGGGTGGCGAATTCGCGGGCGGCTTTTACATTCGCCCCACGATCTTTGCCGATGTCGCGCCCGATCTGGCGCTTTTCCGCGACGAAGTCTTTGGCCCTGTGATCTCGATCACCCGGTTCAAGACCGATGACGAAGCAGTGGCGCTGGCCAATGCTGGAGAGTTCGGCCTGGGCGTTTCAATCTGGTCCCGCGACATCGGCAGGGCCCACCGGATGGCGCATGACATCCGCGGCGGAGTGCTTTGGCTGAACGACCATCATCGCAATGACCCCCGCTCGGTCTGGGGCGGCGTGCGCGACAGCGGCTTTGGCAAGGAAAACGGTTGGGACGCGCTGAAGGCTTATCTCGTCAAAAAATCCGTCGTGGTGCGCACTGAACCGGGCTATGACGACTGGTTCAACGGATCGGCAAGGTATGGCTGAGTGAAGCCTATGACAGAAGCGAAAACCCGAAAGGCGGATGCAATCGTCGCCACGATCGAAGCACGCATCCTGAACGGCGCCTACCGGCCCGGCACCTGTCTTGACGAACGGAAGCTGGCGGATGAGTTCGGGGTTTCACGAACCCCGGTCCGCGAGGCCCTTCTGCGCCTGATCGCCAACGGGCTGACCAGCGAGAACGGCCGGGGCAGCGCGGTGGTGCGGCAGCCGACCGTCTCGGCTGTGCTGGACGCCTTTCTGGTGGTGTCAGAACTGGAAGGGCTTGCCGCGCGTCAGGCAGCGCGGCGCATCACCGCGGCGCAGCTGCAGGAGCTTGATGCCGCAAATGCCGCCTGCCACCGTGCTGCCGAAGCCGGGGACGTTGACGGCTTCAACGTGGCCAACATGCGCTTTCATGACGTCATCATCGCAGCAGCGCAGAACCAGCTTCTGGCATCGCAGTTGAAATCCGCCCGGATTTTCACTTTCCCCTATCGGCATTTCGTCACGCGATTTCCCGGGTACATGCGGGGATCAGTCGATGAACACTCGGCCATCTGCACCGCGATCGGGGCCGGCGAGGCCGAGACGGCTCATCGCCGGATGCAAGTCCATGTCAACCTGCAGGGAGAGCAGATCACCGATTTGGTCCGACAGATGGAACTGGAGGCCGGGAACCGCGCGTTAGACCAGATGAGCGGCTTCACCACGCTCTCCGGCTGAGCAGCAGGCCACAGCGCCACCGTCGACCCTGACGCTCGTCAGCCACGGCCGATATGTCGCCTTCGAGAGCGGTGCGCATTGGCGAGGACAATAGCGCCCGTCACGCAACCATTTGAAGATCATGTTGGCGTTCAACGCATAGCGCCGCGCCACCTGCGCAACCGACACATCGGGAGCCATCGTCTGAAGACAGATCGACCGCTTCTCCTCGTCCGACCAAAGTCGCTTCGTTTGCCGCGCCACCCAAAACCCCATAGTGTCCGCTATCCAAAGCGGACACTACCCGACCCACTCTATCCGCGGCAGAGCAGGGAGACCGGACGCTTACGAAGACCGAGGCCGGGAAGTCGCGCAAGCAGAAGCGGACTGTGAAGCAATTGCATGCCGATCTGGTGACGCTTGGCTTTACCGGTTCTTATGCCCGGGTTGCAGCTTTTGCGCGACGCTGGCGGGCAGATCGGCAGCGCGAACAGCAGACGACGGGGCGCGGGACCTTTGTGCCGCTGCATTTTGA
>JAYSSN010000009.1:0-2241 GCA_043720555.1 Rhodobacterales bacterium
CAGCGGGCGCTGCAACAGGCCGGGCAGCGACACCGAATATTCCGGCATGAAGGCAAAGCCGATCCGGGCCAGCACCATCGCCTGCACCCAGTCTTCGCGATCCGAGCGGAACCGGGCGTAAAGCGCGACCTGCTTTTCCGCGCAGATCGCCATCACGCTTTCGCGCAATTCACAGGCCAGCCGGTCAACATAGGGCTCGCCCGACAGATCGGTCAGCTTGACCGCGTTCAGATGGCCCAAGCGATGTTCGGGCGGGAAGATCACGATGTAGCGTTCGGTATAAAGCGGCTGGGCGTAGAACGTCTCGCCCAGCCCATCGAGCGGGTTCAGCACGGCCACATCCAGCGCGCCGTCCTCCAGTTGCGCCTTGAGGTCGGCGACCGGGGCTTCGGTGACGCTCAATTCGATCCCGGCGTAATTGTTTTCGAACTGGCCCAGAAACCGCGCCAGCCGCACATGCCCGACGGTGGACATCACTCCCAGCCGGATCGGCGCCTTGTGCAGCAGGCGCAGGTTCTGTGCCAACAACTGCGTGGCCTCGGTTTCATCGACAATATGTTGCAGATGCGGCAGCATCGAGCGGCCAAAATCACTGAGCAATATCCGCTTGCCCTCGCGGTGGAACACCGGCGCACCCAACGCCAGTTCCAGCGTCTTGATGCCCTTGGTCAGGGCCGGTTGCGAGATGTTGCACTGCGCCGCCGCTTTGGTGAAGTTCAGCGTCTGTGCTGCCGCCAGAACATACCTTATCTGCGACATTTCCATGCTGACCGCCCCCCTGCATCCCACCATCATACACGGTTCAGGCAAACCTGCGGTTATGGATTGATAACCAATCCTCATTTTTCTTTTGCGCTGACCTGACGCTTGATAGGGGCACAACTTCAAACAGGGAGCCGGAAAATGACAGTCTATATGGTGGAACGTGACCTCAAGGGCATCAGCATGGCTGATCTGGGCGGTGCGCAACTGGCTGCAATCAAAACGGCGCAGGACATGTCCGCGCAGGGCACCGCAATCAGTTACATCCGCTCGACCTTCGCGCCCGAGGATGGGCGCTGCATGTGCCTGTTCGATGCCGCCTCGGACGCCGATGTCAGGCGGCTGAACAACACGGCCGGGCTGCCCTACCACAGCGTGGTTGCAGCACTTGTTTTGACCCCTTGAGCCGGAGGGCTGAACGCGGGCCGACGGATAAGCGCGTTCTGATCGGGTCAAATTGACAAAGGAAACCGGGCGATGGGCAATGGACAGCATATTCTCGACGCCATCGGCAACACGCCGCTGGTCGAATTGCGCCGGATCGTTCCGGCCCAAAGCGCCCGCATCGTGGCCAAGCTGGAATCGGCCAACCCGACCGGCAGCATGAAGGACCGGCTGGCGCGGATGATCGTGCAACGGGCGGCGGCGGCGGACCGCTTGCCACCTGGCGGCACGGTGGTCGAATATACCGCCGGGACCACCGGGATTTCGCTGGCGCTGGTCGCCAGCGCCTTGGGATACAAGACCCATTTCGCGTTCTCTGATGCGTTCAGCGACGAGAAGCGCTTTGCGATGCTGGCTTATGGTGCCACGATCACCGATGTGCCCAGCGACAACAAGAAGATTACCAAAGAGCTGATCCAGGCGATGATCGCCAAGGCCGGTCAGATCAGCCAACAGCCCGGCCATTGGTGGGCCGATCAGTTGAACAACACCGACGGGGCTGACGGATACACCGGGCTGGGCGATGAAATCTGGCAGCAGACCGCGGGTCAGGTCGATGCACTGGTGCACACCGTCAGCACGGCGCATTCGCTGCACGGCATGAGCCGGGCACTGCGACAGCACAATCCCGCGCTGCCAGTCTATGCCGTCGAGCCTGCCGAGTCGGCGGTGCTGTCAGGCCAGCCGCCGGGATCGCACAAGATCGAAGGCATCGGCCTTGGTTTTCTGCCGCCGCTCTGGCACCCGGACGAGGTGACCGAAATCCTCACCGTGTCGACTGATGACGCCAAAGCGATGGCCCGGCGGCTGGCGCGCGAGGAGGCGATCTTTGCCGGCACCTCGACCGGGGCGAACATCGTGGCGGCGCTGCGGATTGCCGCGCGGCTGGGGCCGGGCAAGACGGTCGCGACGCTGATCGTCGATTCCGGCTTGCGTTACCTCAGCACCGATGTGTTCCGCAGCCCGGCATAGGCCGTAATTGCACAGGATCTGGTCCAGGGCTTTTGGCGACGATCTGATCGGGGCCGGGGCCCC
>JAYSSN010000010.1:0-2240 GCA_043720555.1 Rhodobacterales bacterium
TGTGCGCTGCTGCTGGAGGGCCGCTATCATCCCGGCTTGCAGCCAGCCCGGCCGCTGACCCATGCCCTTGCCGATACCCATGGCGGCATCTGTACCACCGCCGCCGTCACGATCCTGTCACAACCGGGGGCAGCATGAAGTTGACCCTGACGCTGGAGTACGATCTGGCCGAAGGATGGCTGGCGCCTTACATCGCAGGTTTGCGGGACGGGCGGGCAGTGGCCGCACGCTGCACGGCCTGTGATGCTGTCAGCTTTCCGCCCATGCGCACATGCGGCTGCGGTGGTACGCAAAGCACCTGGGTCACGCTGGTCGGGACTGCAAAGGTGATCTGGCGTTCGGTGGGCGTCGATGGGGACTTTGCGCTGGTGCAGTTTGACGGGGCGACGACCGCTTCGGTTGCCGGGGTGCCGGGCATGGACCTGAACACCAGATCGGGGCGCATAGTGCCTGCAACGACGGACCGCCCCGGACTTGTCATCGCGCACGACAAACCGGAGATCGACGCATGACCCCCTATGATCACCTGAGCGATGCCGATCTTGCCCGCATGAACCTGGCCCGCCAGGACGGCGGGCTGCGTATCATCTGGCCGCAGGATGCAAATATCCACCATATGACGCTTGGCCGCCATCTGGGGCCGCAGGAGCGTGATCGCCCCGCCCTGATTTTCGAGACCGGGGATGGCAGCGTTTTCACCCAGACCTTTGCCGAAGTGGACCGGGCCGCGACCGGGTTGGCCGCGACCTTGCGCGCCGCCGGGATCAGCCGGGGTGACTATGTGGCGCTGCACACCGGCCAGCACCCCGATACGGCCGTCGCTCATATGGCGATCTGCAAGCTGGGTGCCGTGGCCGTGACCCTGTCACAGCTTTACGGCCCTGACACGCTGGCGCACGCGCTGAACGATTGTGGCGCGCAGGTCATTCTGACGGACCGGGCCGCGTGGCGGGTGCTGGCCGGCCAGTCCTTCCCCGGCCTGACCCATGTCTACATGCGCAATCCGATGTCCGGAACACATGACCTTGGCGCGGCACTTGCCGCCGGTCCCGTCGGGTTCCAGCCCGATTTCGGCGGCGCGGATGATGCGGCGTTGCTGATGTACACATCAGGCGCGACGGGCAAGCCCAAGGGCATTCTGCACGGCCACCGCATTCTTGCGGCCTATACCCCCTCGATCAATCTGTTCTTCAATTTGTCGATGGACGACGCCGACGCGGTATTCTGGTCCCCGTCGGACTGGGCCTGGGTGGGCGGCCTGCTGGACATGGTGTTCCCGGCATGGATGGCGGGGCGGCCGATTGCAACCTCACTCGACAGGTTCGATGCCGACCGGGCCTACAGGTTCATGGCCCGCCACAAGGTGACGCACACGTTTCTGGCCCCCACGGCCATCAAACGACTGGCGCAGGAACTCTATCCCCGCGACCGCTATCCCGGCCTGTCACTGCGGGTGATCTGCACTGGCGGCGAGGCGCTGGCGGCAGACACAACCGACTGGGCCGAACGTCGGCTGGGCGTTGTGTGCAACGAATTTTACGGCATGACCGAGGTCAACCACCTGATCGGCAACTGCGCGGCGCTGTATCCGCGCAAGCCCGGCTCGATGGGGCGGGCCTATCCCGGTCACCGGGTACTGCTGGTGGATGCCGAGGGGCAGCCCGTGCCCGACGGCGAGGCGGGCGAAGTCGTGACCGGCGCGCTGTCCCCGACCCGGTTCCTCGGCTATCTGAACAACCCCGCAAAAGATGCCGGGATGCGGCTTGGCCCCTATCTGCGCACCCATGATCTGGCCGTGCGCGATGCCGATGGTTATTTTTGGCACAAGGGCCGGTCGGATGACCTGATCAAGTCCAGCGGCTTTCGGATCGGTCCGACCGAGATCGAGGATTGCCTGCTGTCGCATCCCGCCGTGGCCGAATGTGCTGTGATCGGCAAGCCGGACGCGGACCGGGGGCAGATCGTCAAGGCCTTCGTCAAGGTCAGGGCGACCCATGCCGCGTCAGACGCGCTGGCGGCCGACCTTGCCGCCCATGTCCGCACCAGACTTGCCGCCTACAAGGCACCGCGCGCGGTGGCTTTCGTGGACGGGTTTGAAATGACCTCCTCGGGCAAGATCAACCGCCGCGCCCTGCGTGATGCCGAACCGGGGGCAGCGCCATGATGCCGCTTCGGGCCAAGGTCGCCGGTTTCCTTTCCCGTCCGCAACCGGCCCCGATCGTTCGGTGCGAGATCGCGAC
>JAYSSN010000011.1:0-2236 GCA_043720555.1 Rhodobacterales bacterium
GATATCCCCTGATCACCCGCTGGCCAAGCATCTGGAACGGCATGATCCGAAGGTTGCCGCGTTTGTGGCCGACTGCCGCAAGGGTGGCACCACCGCCGAAGCGCTGGAAACGGCTGAGAAGCGCGGATTTGATACTGGTGCGCGGGTGCTGCATCCGTTCGATACCTCGGTTGAACTGCCGGTCTACATCGCGAATTTCGTGCTGATGGACTACGGCACCGGCGCGATTTTCGGCTGCCCCGCGCATGACGCCCGCGATTTTGAGTTTGCGACGAAATATGGCTTGCCGATTCCTGCGGTATTTGTCGCCGAGGGTGCGGATGAGGCAACCCAGACCGAAGCCTTCGTGCCGATGAAATCTGAAAAGGTCCGCTATGTGCGCGGCTTTGCCGGGGACGACGTGCAAACCGGCGACGAAGCCGTTGCAGCGGCGATTGCTTTTTGCGAATCAAAAGGTGTCGGGCGCGGCGTTACCAACTACCGCCTGCGCGACTGGGGTATTTCGCGGCAACGCTACTGGGGCTGCCCTATTCCGGTGATCCATTGCGCCAAATGCGGCGTGGTGCCGGAAGACAAGGCCAACCTGCCCGTCAAGCTGCCCGATGATGTGACGTTCGACATTCCCGGCAACCCGCTCGACCGTCACCCGACATGGCGCAACTGCACCTGCCCGAAATGCGGTGCCGATGCGCGGCGCGAAACCGATACGATGGATACGTTTGTTGATTCCAGCTGGTATTACGCCCGCTTCACTGCGCCCCATGCCACCACGCCGACCGATGCGGAAGATGCCGCCTATTGGATGAACGTCGATCAATATATCGGCGGAGTGGAACACGCGATTTTGCACCTGCTTTACAGCCGCTTCTTCGCCCGTGCGATGGCGAAGACCGGGCATTTGCCTGTGTCGGCGATTGAACCATTCAACGCGCTGTTCACCCAAGGCATGGTGACGCATGAGATTTACCTGACCCGCGATGCTGCTGGCCGCCCGATTTACCACCTGCCCGAGGAAGTGACGGATGGAAAGCTGTCGGATGGCACGCCTGTGGATGTGATCCCCTCCGCCAAGATGTCGAAATCAAAGAAAAATGTCGTCGATCCGATGAACATCATCGCGGCGTTCGGGGCCGATACCGCGCGCTGGTTTGTGCTGTCGGATTCACCACCCGAACGCGATGTGGAATGGACGGCTTCCGGCGCAGAGGCCACGCATAAACACCTCGCCCGCGTCTGGGCGTTATGTTCGCGGATTGGCGAAATGCCTGTCGGGCATGTCGGAGTGGATGATGACGCCATCGCCCGCGCCACCGCCCGCGCGGTGCAGGATGTGACGCATGGCATTGAAAGCTTCACCTTCAACAAGGCCATCGCCAAGCTTTACGAATTCACCAATATCCTGTCGCGCGCCAATGGATCGACCCCGGCCATGAAAGCCGCGATCCGCACCCTGGCGCAATTGATGCAGCCGATGACGCCGCATATCGCCGAATCGATCTGGTCTTACCAAGGCGGTGTGGGGCTGGTGGCCACGGCGCCTTGGCCGGTCGCCGATCCGGCGCTGCTCGCCTCCGATACCGTGATCCTGCCCATCCAGATCAACGGCAAGCGGCGGGCGGAAATCAGCGTGCCTAAGGATATGTCACCGGCAGAGGTTGAAAAACGGGTGCTGGCGGATGAGACTGTGATCAAGGTTTTGGGCGGGCTTGCGCCGAAAAAGCTGATCGTTGTTCCGGGGCGGATTGTGAATGTCGTCATCTGATCGCCGCAAGTTCCTGCTGCTGATGGCGGCATTGCCGATTGCGGGCTGTGGCTTTGCACCGGCTTATGGCACTAATGGTGCCGCGTCAGGCTTGCAAGGACGCATTCGGGCGGATGATCCGTCCGACAAGAACGGCTTTGATCTGGTGCAGCGGCTGGAAGAACGTCTTGGCCGCCCCGAAGCGCCGCGATACGCGCTGTCCTACAAGATTGAGACCAAGCCCATCGGTGTGGGGGTTACGCCTGAAAACGCGATCACGCGCTATAATCTGACCGGATCTATTGAGTGGGGCCTGACAGATAGTGCAACAGGTGCGCGGCTGACCGGGGGCAGCGTGAACAGCTTTACCGCTTATTCCGCCACCGGATCGACTGTTGCAGGCCTTGCCGCCGAACAGGACGCCGCTTTGCGCCTGATGCGACTGTTGGCCGATCAGATCGTGACCCGCCTGATCGCCACGTCGGGGCAGTGGGC
>JAYSSN010000012.1:0-15385 GCA_043720555.1 Rhodobacterales bacterium
CAGGAGGCTGCCGCTGGCCTTGCCGAGGCGGCAGAAGATGCGCTGACCCAGACCGAAGTCGCCCGTGGCGAAGCGCAGGGCCGCGAAGCCGAGGCGCGCGCGGCCCGGTCATCCGCCGAGGGCGAGGCGAATGCGCTGCGGGCCGAAGTGGCCGCACTGGCGCGGCTGGTGCAGCGCGAGGCGCAGGCGGGATCGCAACTGCTGGACCGGCTGCAGGTTGCGCCCGGTTTTGAAAAAGCGCTTGGGGCCGCGTTGGCCGATGACCTGCGCGCACCCGAGGTGGACGGCAACGCCAGATCCGGCTGGGCGCGGCTGGACGACTATGCCACGCCGCAGCCACTGCCAGACGGTGCCGCACCCTTGTCGGCGCATGTGCAGGCACCCGCCGTCCTGGCCCGCCGTCTGGGGCAGATCGGTCTTGTGACGCGCGAGCGGGGCCATGCGTCGCAGCCGGATTTGCGCCCCGGCCAGCGGCTGGTCAGTGTCGAAGGCGATCTGTGGCGCTGGGACGGCTTCCGCGCGGGGGCCGAGGATGCGCCATCGGCTGCGGCCCTGCGCCTGCAACAGTTGAACCGGCTTGTGCAGCTGAAACGCGATCTGGAAGATGTCGCCGCCCGCGCCGACGGTGCCGCCCGCGCGCATGAATTGCTGCAAACCCGCCTTGCCGATCTGGCCCGCGCCGATCAGATGGCCCGCGATGCCCGCCGCGCCGCCGATCAGCGCGTCACCGATGCCAATCGCGCCGCCGCCCGCGCCGAGGCGGACCGGTCCATCGCGGAAGGCAAGCTGGAGGCTGCACGCCTGGCCGTGACGCGCTTTGAGGACGAGGCGATGTCAGCCCGCAGCCGTCTGCGCGAGGCCGAGGTTGGGGTGACCGGCCTGCCGGACCTTGATGCGGCGCGGGCGACGGTGGAGGCGGCCAGGATGACGGTCGAGGCCGCGCGTCTGACCATGCTGACGCGCCGGTCATCGCATGACGAGTTGCGCCGCGAGGGCGAGGCGCGGGTGAGGCGGCGGCAAGAGGCGGTCAAGGAGCTGTCGGGCTGGAAGCACCGGCTGGACACAGCCGAGCGGCGCATTGCGGAACTGGGTGAACGCAAAGACGACAGCACGGCCGAACTCGACGATGCACTGGCCGCCCCCGAAGAGATCGCCGCCAAGCGCGACGAGCTGATCGCGGCAATGGAAACCGCCGAGTTGCGGCGACGTTCGGCAGCCGACGCGTTGGCGATGGCGGAAAGCGACCTGCGCGCGGCACAAGACGCCGAACGCGAAACCGAACGCAGCGCAGGCGAAGCGCGTGAGGGGCGGGCGCGGGCCGAGGCACGCGCCGAGGCAACGGCAGAAGTATTGGTTGGCGCAGCCCAGCGGATCGCGGACGAGATGGAGATGACCCCGCCGCAATTGCTGGAATCCCTCGGGGCCGACCCTGACAGGATGCCGGATGCCGACGCGCTCGACACCGAGGTGAACCGCTTGAAACGACAGCGTGAAGCACTGGGTGCGGTAAACTTGCGGGCCGAAGAGGATGCGCTGACGGTGCAGGTCGAACACGATACGCTGTTGCAGGAAAAGACCGATCTGGAAGAGGCGGTGAAAAAGCTGCGCACGGGCATTGCGGGCCTGAACCGCGAAGGGCGAGAGCGGTTGCTGACGGCGTTCGAGCAGGTGAATGCCAACTTTGCCACCCTGTTCACGCATCTGTTCGGCGGGGGCGAAGCACGGCTGGTGCTGGTCGAATCCGATGATCCGCTGGAAGCGGGCCTGGAAATCATGTGCCAGCCGCCGGGCAAGAAGCTGGCAACGCTGTCACTGCTGTCAGGGGGAGAGCAGACGCTGACCGCGCTGGCACTGATCTTTGGGGTGTTTCTGGCAAACCCCGCGCCGATATGCGTGCTGGACGAGGTGGATGCACCGCTGGACGACGCCAACGTGACCCGCTTCTGCGATCTGCTGGACGAGATGACGCGCCGCACCGAAACGCGGTTCCTGATCATCACGCACCACGCGGTGACGATGGCGCGGATGGATCGGCTGTTCGGGGTGACGATGGCGGAACAAGGCGTCAGCCAGTTGGTCAGCGTTGATCTGAAAAAGGCCGAGGCGCTGGTTGCGTGACCCGAAAGGCAATGTTTCGTAACGAGCGTGTCCGTAATCTGATCCCGCTGCGATCCTTTGCAGTCCACCGCGGGTGAGGAAACCGAATGCGATGAGCTACCGCAAGCGGATGGCTCCGCTCGCCGCAGGAACGCCGTATGTGACGATCACCCGCCCTTGGATCGGGGGCGGACCCGAAAAGCACCAGGCCGTGCGGAGCGAGCATTCCGCAGGGGGCGTTGTCGTCATTACACAAAAAGGCGCGATGCAAATCTGACGAACGCTGTCCGTTGGTTCAGACCACCGCCAGCACCGCCGTGATGGCCAGCGCCAGCCCCCATGTCCGCCACAGCGCGCGCACCGCGGCATCGATCTGTACCGGGCCGATCTGCCGCGCGCCGTCCGGGTTCACCCATGGGTAATCGGTGATCTGCCCGTGATAGCTGCGCGGGCCGGACAGGGCGACGTCCAGCACCACGGCCATCGCGGCCTCGGGCCAGCCTGCATTCGGGCTGCGGTGCAATGGGCCGTCGCGCAGGATGGGGGCGGCGGTCGTCCAGCCATGCGACAGTGCAATCAGGATGGCCGTGATGCGCGCGGGCACCCAGTTCAGCACGTCATCAAGTCGGGCGGCGGCCCAGCCGAATTCGTCGTGCCGGGGGGTGCGGTGGCCGATCATGCTGTCAGCCGTGTTGGTGATCTTGTACAACAGCAGTCCCGGCAGGCCCAGGACCAGATACCACAGGACCGGCGCAATTACCCCGTCCGACAGGTTTTCGGCAGCACTTTCAATCGCGCCGCGCGCCACTTCGCTTTGCGTCATCCGCGCGGTATCGCGCCCGACGATCATTGCCACCGCGCTGCGGCCATCGCCCACCGACAGGCGCAGGGCATTGGCCACCGCGCGCACATGGTCCACCAGGCTGCGCTGCGCCAGAATGATCGCCACCACGATGATTTCCAGCACCCCAAAGTCCGGGATGTTATGGATCACCCAACCCAAAACAAGCGCCACCGCGCCAAGCCCCGCCATCGCCAGCGCACCATTCAGGCGGCGGCTGGGGCCCTTGTTGAACGTGGTATCCACCCAATCAACCGCGCGGCCCATCAGCACGGCGGGGTGTGGGACATGCGACCACAGCCACTTTGGTTCACCCAAAGCTGCGTCGAGCAGCATGGCGGGCAGCAACAAAGCAGCACTCACGGGGTCGACTCCTGCGTTAGACACATGCGATGTGCGGCATCGCTGCCGGCTTGTCCAGAGGGGGCGTGTCGGCGGATTTCACGTAGAGGTTGCATGGCGCTGCGGCAAAAGCATCACAGGACCGACACTTTCCCGTAACCTTCATATGTTGCCTTGATTTTAACGACTTGCAACGCAGTCTTACAAGTAGCGACGGAGGCTGCGATGCTGGAATTCCTGCCCAAAGAAGTGCGTGAGGGGCTTGAGGCCGCGCGCAAGCGCGATTTGAAGCGGCGTTCGCGTTTGCGCGTGCAGGTGGGCGAGGCAGTGTTTCCCGTGCTGCGGTTCTGGGATGAAGGTTTCGCCCTGGATGCCAGCCTGACGCCACATCTGCGCGGTCTGGTCGATGTCTATGACGGTGCCCGGCACATCTTCCAGTGCCTGATCGTCGCATCGGTCGAAGAAAACGGTGAGCTGGTGTGTGATTTCAAGCGATCGACCATGGTGGCCGACAAGGCCCCGCTGGATTTCTGGCGCGATGAAAACGCGCCGGTGGCGTATCTGCCTAAGGCCTGACTTCGATCACGGTGCCAATCGCCGTCACGGCCCATACCTCGCGGATTTCGGCATTGCTGAAGGCGATGCAGCCTGCGATCCAGTCACCGGTCATCATCATGCCATCGGGCAGCGCATTGGGCTGGCCATGAATCATGATGTCGCCGCCGGGATCATCACGGCCCACCGCCGCACGGGCACGGTCAGCGGCCTGCGGGTAGTCAAGGCCAAGCGACAGGTGATACCTGCTGCCTGCATTGCGTCGGCTGATGCGAAAGCTGCCTTCAGGCGTGCGCCCGTCACCCTGCCGGGTCTTGTCGCCATCGGGTGAAAAGCCAAACGCGATGGCATAGCTGCGCTCGACGGACCCGTTCTGGATCAACGACAACCGGCGCGCGGCCTTTTCCACCAGAGTACGGTCCACCTGACCCGTCAGGGGTGGCAGTGAGAGCGTCAGCGGCAGGGGGCTGACATGGAGCGACGCCCGTACCACAAACAGCAGGATCAGCAGGAAAAAAAGTCGCGAAAGCCGCCTCATTGCAGATCGGCAAACGCCCGTTGCAGGCGGTCAACCGCGTCTTCGATCTGAGCGCGCGGGGCGGCGATGTTGAAACGCAGCGACTGCGCCCCGCCAGTGCCGAATGATGCGCCATGGTTGGCCGCGATCCGCGCCTCCTGTTCCACCCGGCGGATGAATTCGGCAGGCTCCATGCCGGTGTCGGCGAAATCGACCCACGCCAGATACGTGGCCTCAAGGTGCATCGACCGCACGCCGGGGATGGCTTTCAAACCTGCGTCAAACACCTGCCGGTTGCCATCGAGATAGGTCATCAGATGATCGACCCATATGGCGCCTTCAGGGCTGTAGGCGGCCGTCGCCATGAAAAGACCAAAGGAATTGGGCGACATCCCCAAAGCATTCATCCGGTCGGCAAAGCGTTTGCGCAGGGCAGGGTCGGGGATGATGACGTTACCGGTATGCGCGCCTGCAATGTTGAAGGTCTTGGTGGGGGCCGTCAACATCACCAGCCGGTCGGTGATGTCGGGGGCGGCGTTCGGCATCGCGATATGTTTGTGGCCGGGGTACACAAGGTCATGGTGGATTTCATCCGACACGAGGATCAGGTTGTGGCGTACGCAGAAATCAGCCACGCCGCGCAGTTCTACCTGTGACCAGACCCGGCCACCGGGGTTATGCGGTGAACACAGGATCAGCAGCTTTTCGGCCCCCGTCATCTGCGCGTCCCACGCGCCGAAATCCAGCTCGTACCGGCCGTCACGCAGCGCCAGCGGGCATTCCACCACGTTGCGGTCGGCGGCGGTGATGATGCGGGCAAAGGCGTGGTACACCGGGGTCATCAGGACGACGCCATCACCGGGACGGGTGAAGGTATCCACGCACAGCGCCGTGCCGTTCACCAGACCATGTGTCGTAAAGATCTGGTCGCGCGCCACGTCCCAGCCGTGGCGCGTCTGCATCCACCAGCGGATTGCATCGCGGTATTTGGTGTCATCGCCGAAATAGCCATAGACGCCATGGGCGGCCATGTCCTCAATCGCGGCTTGCACGCAGGCAGGCGGGCGAAACTCCATATCGGCCACCCACATCGCCAGACCCTTATCGGCGGGCACGCCGAACATCGGCTCCATCATGTCCCATTTCACACAATGTGACCCGCGACGGTCAATCTGTTCGTCAAAGCTCATGTGCTGACCCAGTTCTGGCATGGTATGACGTTCCGATATTTTGATATAATACAGAATGTCATCCTGACTTAAATCATAAAGTCGGAAGATAGTTCCGCACAAGTTCATTTAGATGGTATTCTATCCCTTACGACCGTGTCGACTGGCCTGCGCTGACGCTGCATCCTCTCCCTCTTGCACCAATGCGCCCTGCAACGTAAATCCCGGATATGATCCGCGACATCCTGATGCACCCCGACCCCCGCCTGAAAAAGCCCTGCGCCCCCGTGGCTGCAGTGACGGACGAGGTGCGCAAACTGGGTGCCGATATGCTGGAAACGATGTATGCTGCCCCCGGCATCGGCCTTGCCGCCCCGCAGGTGGGCGTGCTGCTGCGTGTGATCGTGATGGACTGTGTCAAAGATCCCGAAATCATTGCCCGGCCCATGGTTCTGGTGAACCCCGAAATCCTGTGGCAGTCGGAAGAGATGAACACTTATGACGAGGGGTGCCTGTCGATCCCCGATCAGTACGCTGAAGTAGACCGCCCCGCCCAGGTGCGCGTGCGCTGGACCGATCCGGATGGCGCAAGCCAGGAAGAACAGTTCGACGGCCTTTGGGCGACCTGCGTGCAGCACGAGATCGACCATCTGAACGGCAAGCTGTTCATCGACTATCTCGGGCCGCTGCGGCGCCAGATGATCACGCGCCGCATGGAAAAATGGAAACGCGAGCGCGCGCGCGAAGGGGCGTAGCGCGGCCGCGTTGCAACAATAAGGACTCCCCATGCGACGCTATGCTGCGATCCACTGCGCCCTCTCCGGCAAGGCGGCCACGGGCTGTTTGTGCGCAGCAAACCGCAGCGGACCCAGTACATGACGGCGCGCGTCTGCCTGCCCTGGCCGCATAAAATGCTGCGCAGCATTGCGATGGACGTGCCGGCCGTAACGAACGACATTCGCAGTATCTGGACCGACATGATCGACACGATGGATGCAATGCCGGGTGTCGGATTGGCGGCAGTGCAGATCGGCGTGCCGCTGCGGCTGGCGGTGGTGGACGCGTCCGGGACGCGGGGGCAGGCGGTGCGGATGGCCAATCCATCGGTGTTGCACGCATCCGCCCAGATGCGCGGGCACGACGAGGCCAGTCCGAATCTGCCCGGCGTTTCTGCACTGATCGAACGGCCCCGTGCAGTGACCGTGCGGTTCATGAATGACGCAGGCAGTTGGGAAGACAAGGATTTTGTCGGGCTTTGGGCAACATCCGTTCAGCATCAGATCGACCATCTGGCGGGCAAGATGTATTTCGATCACCTCACACCGCTGAAGCGCAGCATGCTGCTGAAGCGGGCCGAAAAGCTGCGGGGGCGGGGATGAAGATCACCTTCATGGGTACGCCCGAATTTGCGGTGCCGGTGCTGGAGGCGCTGGTGGCGCGGCACGAGGTGGTCGCCGTCTACTCCCAGCCCCCCCGGCCTGCCGGGCGTGGCAAACAGGACCGCCTCACGCCCGTACATCAGCGCGCGGTGGCACTTGGCCTGCCCGTCCGCACACCAGCTTCGCTGCGCAGCATTCACGCGCAGCAAGACTTCGCAGCATTGCCGCACGACGTGGCCGTGGTGGTGGCTTACGGCCTGATCCTGCCCCAGGCAGTGCTGGATGCGCCGCGCCGTGGCTGCCTGAACATCCATGCGTCGCTGTTGCCACGCTGGCGGGGGGCGGCGCCGATTCACAGGGCGATCATGGCGGGCGACGCGGAAACCGGTGTGTGCATCATGCAGATGGACGCAGGTCTGGATACCGGGCCCGTGCTGCTGCGCGCCACCACTCCGATTGGGCCCACAGACACGACTGAAGACCTGCACGACCGTCTGTCGCAGATGGGCGCGCGGTTGATCCTTGAGGCTTTGGCACAGACCGAAACGCTGACCCCGCAGGCGCAACCCGATGATGGCGTGACCTATGCGGCCAAGATCGACAAATCCGAAGCGCGCATCGACTGGACCCGGCCTGCGGTGCAGGTGGACCGCCTGATCCGCGGCCTGTCGCCCTTTCCCGGTGCATGGTGCGAGATGGCGGGCGAACGGGTGAAACTGCTGCGCGCGCGCCTTGCCGATGGGCAGGGCCAGCCGGGGCAGGTGCTGGGCGGTATGACGATTGCCTGCGGCACGGGCGCGGTTGCAGTGACGCTCGCGCAGCGCGAGGGCAAGCGCGCGGCACCGGCAGACACATTCCTGCGGGGTTTTGCCATGCCGGACCACATATCCTGACCTTTCCAACGGGCTGCGCAGTGCCCATATCGTGTCAAACGAAAGGGGTGCGCGATGCCCATGATCCTGTTTCTTGTCGTCATCGGCGCCGCCGCCGGCCTGATCGCGACGCGCATGATGCGGGTCGAGACAGACCTTCTGACTGCCATCGTCATCGGGA
Source organism: Rhodobacterales bacterium (assembly GCA_043720555.1). Taxonomy (GTDB): domain Bacteria; phylum Pseudomonadota; class Alphaproteobacteria; order Rhodobacterales; family Rhodobacteraceae; genus JAAFHS01. The sequence continues at coordinate 7,954 of JAYSSN010000012.1, forward strand.
TCGTCGGGGCGTTTGCAGGTTGGGTGATGCTGCGTTTCGTGCTGATGATGTCGGGCTGGGTTGTGCTGACGGCCGCTGCGGTTGGCGGGGCGATGGCGCTGATCTGGCTGTGGAAAACCTACATTGCAAAATAGCGGCCGGTGCAGCCTGCCGGGCCTAGGTTAACCGCTTCACCAGATCGCGCAGGGAAAATGCGTGTCCTCCGGCCTCGTCCCACATCAGCCGCCCCTGCCAAGCGGCAAACATCATGGCGGCGGCCTGCACATTGCCCAAGCGCGCGGCCAGTGCCTTTATCACGGTTTTGCGCCATTTTGCGGCACGCGCCATCACCTGGGGATCACGCGACATCGGTGGAGTGGCGCCAATCAATTTCAGCAGTGCCGTCGCCCCCTTGGCATTCATCGCGGCCTCGGCGTCGGCCTTTTCCAGGGCGGCATCGGCAAGATCCCAGCCATCGAGCGCCGCGGCCCGCACCATTGCCTCGGCACTGCCATACCTCTGCACCAGCGTGGCCGCAGCGAGCCCGGTGGCACGGCCAAGGACCCGAAAGGATGCGGCGGCCTCGCCCTCGGTGGCGACCAGGCGACGCAGGGTGGCGAACACCTGGGTATCAGGGATGAGGCGGGTGCGTGGCATCGCCCTACGCTATGCGGGACAGCGCGCGCAATCAACCATCACGCTTGGGCGCATCGGGGCGCGGCGGGGTAGAACGGTAGACCGGCAACCGCCAGCCAAAGGCAAGGCTGCCCCCCCGCAGTGTCAGCGTGACGACGGCGCAGGCCGCCAGTGGCACCGCCCCGGTCTGGCCCGGCTGCCCCGCAACCACGGCGGCGACGGCTCCGCAAAAAGCTGCCGTGACGTAAAGCTCGCCCTGTTTCAGCACAAGGGGCACCTCGTTGCACACCACATCGCGCATGAGACCACCCATGCAGCCGGTGATTACCCCCATCACCAGCACCACAGGCCAGCCGACGCCGGCAGCCAGCGATGCCGCCACCCCTGCAGGCACCGCGACCGCCAGCGCCAGTGCATCCAGCCAGCGGATCGCGGCATAGCGGCTTTCCAGCAGATGCGCACTGAAGAACACGGTCACCGCCGCCCCCGTAGCAATGGCAAGGATCACCGGATCGGCCATCCAGAACACGCTCCGGTCCAACAGTACATCGCGCAGCGTGCCACCGCCCACCGCCGTCAGGCAGGCGACAAAGATGAACCCGACGATATCCAGCTGCGATCGGCTGGCCACCAGCGCGCCCGTCAGCGCAAAGACGATAACAGCCAGGTAATCCAGAACGCGCAGCGCCGCTTCGATCTGCGCAGGCTCGATCATGCCGCGCCCACCTTGAACGGGGCCATTCCTGCGCGGGCCAGTGCATCGGCGCGTTCATTTTCCGCGTGCCCCGCGTGCCCCTTGATCCAGCGCCACACCACTTTGTGGCGGGCCTGCGCGGCATCCAGCCGCTGCCACAAATCGACGTTCTTCACCGGATCGCGCCCCGCCGTGCGCCAGCCGTTGCGCTTCCAGCTGTGGATCCATTCGGTGACACCGTTTTTCACATAGGCGCTGTCGGTGATGATGGTCAACTCGGTCTGCTTGGTCAGCGCCTCCAGCGCGGAAATTGCCGCCTGCAATTCCATGCGGTTGTTCGTCGTCATGCTTTCGCCGCCGCACAACTCACGTTCCTTGATGACCTGCCCGCCGTCGCGTGCGACCATCAGCACACCCCAGCCACCGGGGCCGGGGTTGCCAGAGCAGGCTCCATCCGTGTAGGCGAAAAGGTCGGGCATGGGGCTCCTTATCGGCAATACGCACCGCTGCGATAGCTCGCGGTGTCAAAGTGCATGTGGTCTTCGTGATAGCCATCCGATCCGGGGCCAAGCGTGGTGCCAAAGATGCCGCAGGCTGCGCGATACGCAGCACGCATCGTGCGGTTCCAGTTGGCAGCGACAGTCAGCACGCTTCCATCGGCCAGGATCAGCCCCGAAATGTCGATGGCCTTGCCGCTGCCATGTTCGCTGACCCGCGCGCCGCGCACATTGTTACGGGTGCGGCAGATGTAATGCGCGGCCACCTGAAGGCCCACGACCTGATTTCTGCCATAGGCGGGGCGCAACCCTTCGTCGACCCAGCGGCGCAGGGCAGTGGCCGTGCCGCAATCCACTGTGGCGGCTTGCGACAGGGCAATACCGGCGATGGATGTGATCTGCACGGGGTCTTCGACGCCGCAGCCATTGGTGCGGCTGCTGATGCGTTCCAGGCGCTGCCCGATGATGGCGGGGTCGCCGCAGACGGAATTGCCGGACGGTGCGGCACCTTCCTGCGGCCTGGCGCGGGGTGCGCCGAACAGGCTGGCGAACAGGCCCTTGCGCGCGCGAGGCGGCGCCGGTGCTTCGGTCTGGGGTGCGGCGCTGACCATGTCGGGGCGGGCGCGGGGACGCGCTGATGCGACAGGCGGGGCCAGGGGGATGGGCGCGGGGGCTGTGGTCACGTCGGCCAGTGCCACATCCGCCGCCGCAGTCGCCTGCACCGGGCGGGGACGTGGGAAGATCGATGTGGCCGGGGCTTCGGCTACCGCAGGCAGGCCCAGAACCAACAGTACCAGAACCATCCGCCGCATCGCGCTAACCGCCTTTGGCGGGGTTTGCCACGCGGCCAAAATCGGGTGCAGCGGTATCCTGCCCCGCCTCGATGATGCCGCGCCGAATGGCCCGTGTCCGGGTGAAATACGCATGCAGATGATCGCCGTCGCCCAGACGGATGGCACGCTGCAGGGCAAACAGCTCTTCCGTAAAGCGGCCCAGAATATCCAGCGTCGCCTCTTTGTTGGTCAGAAACACATCGCGCCACATGGTGGGGTCGCTGGCCGCAATCCGGGTAAAATCGCGGAAACCGGCAGCCGAATAACGGATCACCTCGCTGTCGGTCACACGGCGCAGATCATCGGCCACGCCGACCATCGTATAGGCGATCAGGTGCGGGGTATGGCTGGTGACGGCCAGCACCAGATCATGGTGCGGTGCATCCATCGTATCGACGTTGGCCCCCATGGCCTCGCACAGCGACCGCAGCCGCGCCACCGCATCCGCGTCGGCGCCCTCGGGGGGGGTCAGTAGCCACCAGCGGTTCTGGAACAGGCTGGCGAAACCCGACTTCGGGCCGGAATGTTCCGTGCCCGCCAGCGGATGGCCGGGGATGAAATGCACCCCATCCGGGATATGCGGCGCGACAGCAGCAATCACCGCCTGTTTCACCGACCCCACATCCGTCACCGTGGCACCGGGCGCCAGGTGCGGGCCGATCTCGGCGGCGAGACTTTCCATCGCCCCGATCGGCACCGCCAGAACCACCAGATCGGCGCCTTGAACCGCCTCTGCCGCCGTCGCCGTCACCCGGTCGCAAAAGCCGATCTGCATCGCGGTTGCGCGGGTTTCGGCGGACTTCGCCGTGCCCACGATCTCGCCCGCCAGACCGCCCGCCTTCATCGCATGCGCCATGGATGACGCGATCAGCCCCAGTCCGATCAGTGCGACGCGGCGATAGATCATTTCACACCTTTGAACTGTGCGACCGCGTGGGCCACCCGGCGGCACGCGCTTTCATCTCCCACCGTGATGCGCAGGCAGTGCGGCAACTTGTATCCCGCCACCCGCCGCACGATGAGCCCCTGCGTCTGCAGAAAGGCATTGCAGGCCTCTGCCTCATCGGGGTTGGCAAACCGCGCCAGCACGAAATTGGCCATCGAGGTATCTGACGGCACCCCAAGTTCTGCGAGCGCCTGCGCCAGCCAAGTCCGCATCCGGCTATTCTCATTGCGGCAGCGAACGAGGTGATCCTGATCGCGCATTGCCGCCTCGGCCGCCTCCAGCGCCGTGGTCGACAGATTGAACGGCCCGCGAATGCGGTTCAGCACGTCAATGATCGCCTGCGGGCCATAGCCCCAGCCGATGCGCAAGCCGCCCAGCCCATAGATCTTGCTGAAAGTCCGCGTCATTACTACGTTGGTCCGGGCATCGACCAATGATGCGCCGCCATCATAGCCTTCGACATATTCCGCATACGCACCGTCCAGCACGAGGATCGCCTTGGGCGGCAGACCATCGGCCAGCCGCGCCACCTCGGCCGCTGAAATCATCGTGCCCGTCGGGTTGTTGGGGTTGGCGATAAACACCAGCCGCGTGCGCCCGTTGCATGCCGCAAGAATGGCATCCACATCGGCGGTGCGTTCCCGTTCGGCCACCTCCACCGGCGTCGCGCCCACGGCCAGGGCGGAAATGCGGTACATCAGGAACCCGTGTTCGGTGAACACGACCTCATCCTTCGGCCCGGCATAGGCCTGGCACAGGAAGGTGATGATCTCATCCGATCCCACGCCGCAGATGATACGCGCGGCGTCCAGACCATGCACCTCGGCAATCGCGGTGCGCAGGGCGGCGTGATCGGTGTTCGGGTAGCGGTGCAGCGAATGCACCGACCGCTGAAACGCCTCTTTCACCTTGTCGGACGGGCCAAAGGGGTTTTCGTTCGACGACAGCTTCAGCGCATTGGCGACGCCTGCGATATGCGCCTTGCCGCCCTCGTAAAGGGCGATGTCCATGATCCCCGGTTGCGGGCGAATGAGATCGGTCATGCGGGCCTCCCCAAGCTTGGGCTGCTTCTAGCGGCGAGGGGGCCGCAATGCCAGTGGATTGATTAGTGCTTGTCTGTCTTGGCCGATAGCCAGTCCATCAACGCCAGCAATACGCCCGACAGCACAAATGTCAGATGGATGACAACCATCAGATACATATCGTTTGTCGTGACCGCCTTTTCCGGGTTCGCCTTGCCGATCTCCATGAACACCTTCAGCAGATGTATCCCCGAAATCGCCACGATCGACGCGATCAGCTTCATCTTCAGGCCGGAAAAATCCACCTTTCCCATCCAGTCCGGCCGGTCTTCCGTATCTGCAATATCCAGTTTCGACACGAAATTCTCGTATCCTGAAAACAGCACGATCAGCAAAAGGTTCGCCGCCAGCGACAGATCAATCAGCGTCAAGATCGCAAGGATGCCCTCATCCGCGCCCATATCCATTATCTTGGACGCGTAGTAATAAAGCTCGCGCAGGAACACGATCATCAGCATCGCCAGGGACAAGACCAGCCCCAGATACATCGGCGCCATCAGCCAGCGTGATGCAAACAGGCCACGTTCAAATCTGTTCTCGATGCTGGTTTTTTCGGACATGCGGTTGGTGCTCTCAGCGGTTGGATTGCCGTTCCATACCGCAGGTCAAACCGGCTTGCACTCGTGAATTTCCCCGGTCCAAACCAAAAGGCCGCGCCCGAAGGCACGGCCCGATTTCTGCCCAGAGAACGGGATCAGTTCTTGGCGTAGTATTCCACGACGAGGTTCGGTTCCATCTGCACCGGATAGGGGACATCGCCCAGCGTCGGGGTGCGGACAAACTTGACCGTCATCTTGTTGTGGTCGACTTCCATGTAATCAGGCACGTCGCGTTCGGTCAGCTGGATCGCTTCCAGGATCAGCGCCATCTGGCGCGACTTTTCGCGCACAGCGACGATATCGCCTTCCTTGACCCGGTAAGACGCGATGTTCACGCGCTTGCCGTTCACGGTCACATGGCCATGGTTCACGAACTGACGCGCGGCGAAAATCGTCGGCACCAGCTTGGCGCGGTAGCAGACCGCATCGAGGCGACGCTCCAGCAGACCAACCAGCATCTCGCCGGTATCACCCTTCACGCGTTCAGCCTCGGTATAGATCTTGCGGAACTGCTTTTCGGTCAGGTCACCATAGTAACCCTTCAGCTTCTGCTTTGCGCGCAACTGGGTGCCAAAGTCCGACAACTTGTTCTTGCGGCGCTGGCCGTGCTGGCCGGGGCCGTATTCGCGCTTGTTGACCGGCGATTTCGGACGGCCCCAGATGTTTTCGCCCATGCGGCGGTCAATTTTGTACTTGGCAGACGTGCGTTTTGTCACGGCTGATCTCCTTCTATGTTGTCGAAGGGCGTTGTCCTTTGGCCCGAAGACCCGACAGGCATCCCTTTGCAGGGGCCACCAACACCAATGAAAAGCCCCGGAATCTCTTCCGGGACTGGCGGGCTTATACAGGCCGAACCGGCAGAGTCAACTCATGCGACCAGATCAAACCGCAGGATCGCCGCTTCGGACCCCGACAGGTTGCGCCGGGCATAATCGCCATAGGCATCCGGGTTTACCGCAAGGCCCGGCAGCAGGTCAAGAAGCCCCGCCCGATGCGCCGGATCGATCGTTTCCAGTGCGGTGTTTGACGGATGAAAACTTTCCGTTTCCAAACCGTTGGCCCACACGACATTGTGCCGTTCCAGCAAAATATGAACATAGGTCACATCGCGCGCGCCGTGATCTACCGTGATCGCGGCATCGTTCAATAGATCCTCGGCCGCCACCAGCACTTCGGATGCGTTGAACAGCGCCTGCGCTGCCGCGCCCTTCACCAGCATCCGGTGCTGCGGTGACACCAGCAGATCCTGATCGGGCCGGTCCACCCCAAGCGCGCCCGCGCGAAACCGGATCGGGCGCAGATGCGGCATCGCATAAAGCCGCGCGCCCGTCATGCGGCGGTGACCCGTCCACATGATTTCGGCAGGCCCGTTGTCCTTGGTCTGGATGCAGTCGCCCGGTGCCAGCGATTCGATCAGGCGTGCCCCTTGGGCCGTCATGATCCGCGTGCCGGGTGTAAAACAGATGACACCCCCCGCAACCCGACCGCCACCGGTAAATGCACTGCGGTCGATCGCGGTGCGGATCACCCACATGTCACGATCTGCAGGCGGCACGGGGCCGACAAACATCAGCAGCCGCGCGCCGGTATCGGGCACGGCGATGATGGTCACCGAATAGCTTTTTGCGCCATCGGTCACGACAAACCCCTGTTCGGGGGTATCGGGAAGCTGATGGTCGGGCGCGAGCTCATGTTGCGGGGCTATCGCCGCGCCAATCAACCGTCGCACCATTCGTGCTGCGCGTTTGCGCAACTCCGTCCCGCCCTCGGCCCCATCCAGAAGCAAGATCGACTGCGGCGCATCCACACGAACGGCTTGCCCCGTCCAACGCCAGCTTGCCCCCACCGCCAGCACATCAAGCGCCGCCGCGTGAACCCCATCTACTTCTGTCTGTGACCAGGAAATGACGTGCGTAGCCCGAGAGCCCGTATTCATACCTGTCCGCCTGCTCGTTTTTTATATAGTCTTTTATGGCATGAGCGTAGCAGGCCTTCGGACGTTTGGCTATGGCATATGTGCCACAGTGCAAACCGAATCAGCAGCGGCTGGCAGCGCATAAAGCGGTGTGCAGGCAGCCTGAGTCAGATCGGCTGCAAACTTAAGACAAGAGCCCGATCGGAATTGCTGCGTCAGGTTTCTGGTCTGGTGAACCCGGTCAAAACAAA
>JAYSSN010000013.1:0-5446 GCA_043720555.1 Rhodobacterales bacterium
ATCAAACGCCTTGTCCCGCCCCAGCGCCAAACCACAGCGGTAGTTGCGCGATTGCTCGGACGTGCAGGTCAACACCAGATCGCCAAAGCCCGACAGCCCCATCAACGTTTCGGCGCGCGCGCCCAGCCGCAGGGCGAGCCGCTGCATTTCGGCAAAGCCGCGCGTCATCAGGGCCGCGCGGGCACTGTCGCCCATCCCCTGCCCGATGCAGATCCCGCACGCGATCGCGATCACATTCTTGATAGCCCCGCCAAGCTCGGCCCCCGTCACATCGGTATTGCGGTAGAGCCGCAGGTTTGGCGCGGTCAGCAAGGCCTGCAACGCAATCCCGGTCGCATCATCCGCGCACGCCAGCGTCAGTGCGGTCGGCAGCCCGCGCGCGATGTCGACGGCAAAGCTGGGCCCGGTCAGGATGGCAGGGACCGATCCCGGGCACGCCGCCGCGATCCGGGCCGTCGGGCCGGTCAGCGTGGCCAGATCAACGCCCTTGCAGCAGGCGACCAGAGCGGTGCCATCCAGCGCGGTCCCATGGCTGTTCAGAAAACTGCGTAACTGCTGCATCGGCAGGCAAAGAAGAATTGCATCGGCCTCAGCCAGATCGCCCAACCGCGCCGTCACAGAGACTGTTTCTGGCAACACGATGCCGGGCAGGCGGCCCTGCGTCGTCCGGGTTGCGGCCATCGCGCCCACCATGGCCGCATCCCGCGCCCAAAGGCGCACGTTGCTGCCGCCCCGGCCAAAGGCGACGGCGAGCGCGGTTCCAAAAGCCCCGGCGCCGACGATGCCGATCATGCCTTTGCCCCTTTCTTGCCGCTGCCGAGCATGCCCTGCTGGTTTGAGTCCAGCGGCCAGCGCGGGCGTGGCACCAGATCGCCCGGATCAACCGCACCCGCGCGCCAGCGTTCCATCCCCGTCCACGCGATCATGGCGGCGTTATCCGTGCACAGGCGCATGGGCGGCGCGGTAAACCGCAGACCGGCCCGAAGGCAAACCGCTTGCAGCATTGCCCGGATCGTCCCGTTCGCCGCCACACCACCGGCCACAGCAAACGCAGGGTGTGGCGGATTGGCACCCAGATAAACACCAATCGCGCGTCGGGTTTTCTCGGCCAGCACCTCGGCCACGGCCATCTGAAAGCCTGCGCAAAGGTCGGCCCGGTCCTGCACCGTGATCCCGCCCTTTTCCGCGATCAGTGTATCACGGGCGCGCAGAACCGCCGTCTTCAGGCCGGAAAACGAAAGATCACACCCCGCCCGGTCCAATAGCGGGCGGGGCAGGGCAAAGCGTCGCGCATCACCGTGCATGGCCACCTGTTCCACCGCGGGGCCACCCGGCTGCGGCAGACCCAGCAGCTTTGCCACCTTGTCAAATGCCTCGCCCGGTGCGTCGTCGATGGTCCCGCCCAGGCGGTGGAATGCCGTCGGACTTGCCACGATCAGGAACTGGCAATGCCCGCCCGACACCAGCAACATCAGATAGGGGAACGCCAGTCCATCCGTCAGCCGCGGCGTCAGCGCATGACCCGCGAGGTGGTTCACCCCGACCACGGGCAGCCCGGTCGCGGCCGCCAGACCCTTCGCCAGCATGACGCCCGACAGCACCCCGCCAATCAGCCCCGGCCCGGCGGTCACGGCAATGCCGTCCAGATCAGCAAGCGCAACACCGGCCTGCCGCAACGCCTGCTCGACGCAATGATCCAACCGCTCTGCATGGGCGCGGGCGGCGATTTCCGGCACAACGCCGCCAAAGCGCGCGTGCAGTTCCGTTTGCCCCTCGACGACCGAGGCCAGTATGGTTGGCACATGGGTCGGGGCATGCCGCACCACCGCCGCCGCGGTGTCATCGCAGCTGGATTCGATCCCAAGGAAGGTAAGGGTCTGCGTCATCGCCCGCCAATTGCCAGAACGTGCCCCTGCAGGTAACACCTGTGACATGGCCGGACAATCCCACACGCCCCGCATCCTGCTGACACGTCCCCTGGCGCAAAGCCGGAGGTTTGCGCGGGATCTCCGATCGGCCCTGCCCATGGCAGTGCGGATCACGATTTCGCCGTTGATGGCCCCGGTGTTTCTGCCCGCAGTTCTGCCTGACGCCCGCTACGCAGCCCTGATATTTTCATCCGAGACGGGCGTCGACGCCTACGCCGCCCGTCGCGAACGGATCGCTGCAATGGCCTTTTGCGTCGGCGACCGGACGGCTGAAGCAGCGCAGAAGCTGGGCCTGCGTGTCATGTCTGCAGGTGGCGATGCCGATGCAATGATTGCGCTGATCTTGCGCCATCCACCCGACGGCCCGCTGCTGCACCTGCGCGGAAAAGACAGCCGGGCCGAGGTTGCCGCGCGCCTGAGTGCTGAAGGCATGCAAACGACCGAAGTGATCGTTTATGAACAACGCCCCAACGCGCTGCGGCCGGCCGCGCAAAAATTGCTGGGCGGCACGCAGCCGGTCATCGTGCCGCTGTTTTCTCCTCGGTCCGCGCTGCTGTTTTGCGCCACAGCACCGCGCGCGCCGTTGCGCATCGCGGCGATGAGCATCGCCGTGGCGCAAGCCATTGATCCGCGCCTGAACGCGCAGGTCGTGGTGGCGGCGCGGCCTGCAGGCGACGCGATGCTTGCGGCGGTCGGGGATCTGCTGACGATCCCGGCATCGGCTTGAACCCCTCGCACCGGGAGGGTTAGGGTGGGCACACTGTCTGCGTACGCAGACTCATGCAAGGACACCCACCATGGCCGATGCGGACAACGACAAGGACGTGTTGGTTCTGGGTGCAGACGAGGTGCCGCAGAGCACGCCCACGCCCAGCGAGGCTGAACCCAAAGCGGTGCGGCGCATGGGTGTGCCAGCCGCGGTTGGCGGGGCGATTGCAGCGCTTTTCGGCTTTGGTTTGGCGCAGGTCGTGCCGAACGGCTGGCCCCTGCAAGGTACGGATGCGCTGCGATCCACGCTGTCCGAACAGGCCAGCACGCTGGCCACCCAGCAGTCCGAGATTGACCGGCTGACCGCTGCCTTGGCCGAAGTTCAGGCCCGCCCCACAGCAGATGCGACGCTCGCGGACAGGCTCGCCACCATTGAGGCGGCAATCCCGGCACCCTATGATCCTGGCACAGTGACAGATCGCCTCGATGTCATTGACCAGCGGCTGGCAGCGATCGAATCGATGCCGACCGATGGATCTGGTGCATCACCCGCCGCCCTTGCCGCACAGGCGGCCGCGCTCGCCGCCCTGCAAACCGAGGTCGCGGCCCTGCGGGTCAATTCAGGGTCCGCTGCCGACATCGAAGCCGCGACTGCCGCTGCCGAGGCGCGTCTGGCCGAGGCCGAAGCCCGGGCAGCAGCCCTGGGCGATGCCGCCGAAGCTGATGCCGCCCGTGCGCTGGCCGCCACATCGCTGCGGCAGATCGAAGTCGCGCTTGAGGTGGGGGGGCCATTTGCATCGGCCCTGCCGGCCTTTGACGCAGCAAGGCTGCCCGCCGTTCTGGCCGACAACGCGGCCACTGGCCTGCCCACGCTGACCGATCTGCAGGCCGCCTTCCCCGACGCTGCCCGTGCCGCACTCGAGGCATCCCTGCGCGCGGACATGGGCGAAGGCTGGACCGAACGTGTCACCAGCTTTTTGCGCACCCAGACGGGCGCGCGGTCGCTGACGCCGCGCGAAGGGAATGATCCCGACGCCATCCTGTCGCGTGCCGAGGCGGCGTTGGCGGAAGGGCGCATTGCCGACAGCATGGCCGAGATTGCCACGCTGCCCGCCGAGGGGCTGGCGGCGATGACCAGCTTTACTGACGCCATAGCCCTGTATCTTGCGGGGCAGGACGCGATGAAAACACTGCGCGCCGCGACGGGGGGCGAATGATGGTGTGGTCGTTTCTGAAGGTCGTCCTTTTCGTTGCGGCCATTGCCGGTCTGACGGTTGGTGCAGGCGCGTTGCTGGACACGGGCGGCGGGATGCAGATTACCGTCGCGGATATTGAATTCACCCTTGGCCCGTTTCAGGCCGTCATCGCGCTGATGCTGTTGCTCGCGCTTGTCTGGCTGCTGATGCGGGCGATCGGCCTGTTGGTTGCGGTGCTGCGGTTCCTGAACGGCGACGAAACCGCGATCTCGCGTTATTTTGACCGGAACCGCGAGCGCAAAGGTTATCAGGCCACGCAGGAGGCGATGATGGCCATCGCATCCGGCGAGGGGCGGTTGGCGTTGACCCGCGCGCTGAAGGCGGAAAAGTACCTGGACAAGCCGACCCTGACCACGCTGCTGGTGGCCCAGGCGGCACACGCCGCAGGCGATACCAAACGCGCGACTGCGGCCTACAAGACGTTGCTGGTTGATCCGGCATCGCGCTTTGTCGGGGTGCGCGGGTTGCTGGCGCAAAAGCTGGCGGAAGGGGATACCGAAACCGCGCTGAAGCTGGCGGAAAAGGCATTCGCACTGAAACCCAGACACGCCGACACGCAGGACATCCTGCTGAAGCTGCAATCGGAACAGGCCGACTGGAAAGGCGCGCGGGTGACCTTGGGCGCAAAGCTGAAAGCGGGCTCCCTGCCGAAAGAGGTGTATCGCCGCCGAGATGCCGTGCTGGCCCTGCAAGAGGCGCGCACCGTCATGGATGACACCGCCAGCATTGATGCCCGCGAGGCGGCGATCGAGGCGAACAAACTGTCCCCCGACCTGATCCCGGCGGCGGCGATGGCGGCGCGATCCTTCATCATGAAGGGCGAAAAGAAAAACGCGGTGCGCGTGCTGAAAAAGGCGTGGTCGGCGCAGCCACACCCCGATCTTGCGGCCGCTTTCGCCGAGATCGAGCCGGAAGAGACGCCCGCAAAACGTGTGAAGCGGTTCAAGGATCTGCTGTCGGCCTGGCCGGACCATGATGAAAGCCGCATGTTGATGGCCGAGTTGAACCTCGCCGCAGAAGATTTTCCCGAAGCACGCCGGGCGCTGGGCGATACCGCCACGCGCCACCCCACCGGACGGTCACTGGCGCTGATGGCCGCGATTGAACGCGGCGAAGGGTCGAGCGAAGAGGTCGTGCGCGGCTGGCTTGCCAAGGCCGTGACAGCGCCGCGCGGACCGCAATGGTGTTGCGATAAATGCCAGGCGATCCACGCGCAATGGACGCCGATCTGCGACAACTGTGGTGGGTTCGACACGCTGTCCTGGCGCGAACCGGCCGAGGGCGCGGGGCCGAGCACAGCGGGGTCTGAACTGCTTCCGCTGATCCTGGGTGGCCCAAAAGCGCAGCCCGTTGAAACCGGGGATGACACTGGCTTCATTGACGCGACCCCGGCTGCGCGGCTGCCAGATTAGGGTTACACAGCCGTCGGCTGGGGTGTTATCAGCACGCCCGGAACGCCGCTGCAGCCCAACTGGCAGGCCACCGCATTCGCAACGCGGGTGAAGATGGGCTGAAACGGCTTTGTTGGCAAGTGGTTAGACGAACATAGGGCAC
>JAYSSN010000014.1:0-2226 GCA_043720555.1 Rhodobacterales bacterium
GGGACTGGGACACCATCCAGTAAGACTGCGCGTGGAACCGGAGGTTGCCCAGCCGCTTGGACATGACGTCGATGTGCTTTGGCGAACGCAGTACGGCCACCGCTGCCTTGTCCGTCACCATCGTGTCGATTTTCGCCACAGCACATTTGCGGCCGCCGGATCGGCGACACCCAAGCCGAGCGACTCTGGCATCTGGGCCTCGATCCCGCCATGCAGATCGAACTGTCCGATCCGGGCGCAAAGCCGGAACAGCCGAAATGGTGTTGTGCGCAAGCGCGAAGACGTGACTTGTCCCGCAGGCCGGTTTCGCGTATCCAGCCGACATGTCCCATAGCCAGAACACTGACGCCAAACGTTGGGTCGCGGTGCGCTTCTTTCGCGTTCTGCTGACGCTGCTTTTGCTGAATGTGCCACATGGATTGCCGGACGGCCCGACCGTGCAATCCGGCGCCATGGTCGCAGACGCCACACAATCGCACCACGGATCCGGCGACACGGGCCGCAATCACAATCAGATCAGCGCGCAGCTTTGTCTGACCATTTGCCTCGGTGCCGACAGGTTGGCGGACGCATCCGAGGGCGCGCAGGTTCAGCGCGTCAATGTCGTGCCCTGGTTTGCCGATGTTGATCCGGTGCTGGATCTGCCGACGCCGCATCCTGCCCTGCGACCGCCCACGCGGCCTTACAGCATCTGAACCGGTGCCGCGTCAGTGCGGCAATCATTCTTATTTGCTGGGCCACTTCGGGCCGAATGGAGCATCAACATGCAACACAACATCACACGTCGCGGCTTTATGGCCGCATCCGCAGCCATCGCTGCATCCACGTCCTTGCCGCGTCTTGCCTATGGGCAATCGGCACCGATGACCTTGTCGGCCGGAAGCCGCGTGATCGAGGTCGATGGCCGCGCGGCCACGGTCCATGGTCTGACCAACGCAGCGGGCGGGCAGGGGCTGATCCTTGATCCGGGGCAGGCGTTCCGGGTGGACCTGACCAACAGCCTTGATGTCGAGACGATCATCCACTGGCATGGTCAGCTGCCCCCGAATGCACAGGACGGTGTGCCGAACCTGCCGCTTCCCTTGATGAAAACCGGGGAAATGCGCAGCTTTGACTTCACCGCCAACCCCGGCACCCATTGGATGCACAGCCATTTGCCGGCGCAGGAAATGAACCTTCTGTCAGCACCATTGATCGTGCGCTCGCCCGAAGATATCGCGGCAGACCGGCAGGACGTCATCATGTTCGTGCATGACTTCTCGTTCCGGCCCGCCGACGAAGTGCTGGCCGAGATCACCTCGGGAAAAGCGGGGCATGAGATGTCCGCCATGGCCGGCACTGACGCCGGGACCACGGCAACGGGCGATGAAAACGCCATGGCCGGGATGGACCATTCCGGCATGGGCATGGCGGGTGACGGCATGGCCATGGGTGGGGCGGATATGGGCGGGATGGTCATGGACCTGAACGATTTCGATTTCGACGCCTACCTTGTGAATGACCGCACCCTTGCCGACCCCGAAGTGATCGCGGTTGAAAACGGGGGGCGCATCCGGCTGCGCATCATCAATGCGGCAGCGGCGACGGCGTTCTGGATCGATACCGGTGGGGTGCCTGCGCGACTTGTGGCGGTTGATGGTCATGCAATCGTGCCCGTGCCCGGCACGCGGTTCGGCATGGCGATGGGGCAACGGCTGGACATCGACGTCGACCTGCCCGGTGACGGCGCCTTTCCGATGCTGGCGCTGCGCGAAGGCGCGCGCGAACGCACCGGCCTGATCCTGGCTACCACGGGCGCTGCAGTGCAGCGGATGGGCGGGCTGGCGGAAGCTGCCGCCCCCGCCTTCGACGCCGATATGGCGCAGGAGATGCTGTTGCAGGCGGTGTCACCGCTGACCGCCCGCGCGGCGGACCGCACCCATATGATCATGCTTGCTGGGGCGATGCAGCCCTATCGCTGGACCATTGACGGGCAGACCTGGGGCACGCACAAGCCGATCATTGCCACCAGCGGCGAGCGGGTCGAACTGATGTTCCATAACATGTCGATGATGGGGCACCCGATGCATTTGCACGGGCATGCGTTCCAGGTGGTCAACATCAATGGCAAAGCTGTCAACGGCGCGTTGCGCGACACCTTGTATGTGCCACCCATGGCGATGGTTACCGTGGCACTCGATGCCGGCGAGGCGGCGCGCTGGATGCTGCACTGCCACCACATGCCGC
>JAYSSN010000015.1:0-5427 GCA_043720555.1 Rhodobacterales bacterium
AGGATCGCCGTGCCGACCGCACCGATGCCGACCCAGACGGCATAAGCCGTGCCCACCGGCAAATCCTTCATCGCAAGTGACAGCAACCAAAAGCTGCCCAGCGCGCCGACGATGGTCAGGACCGATGGCATGGGTCGGGTAAACCCGTCAGAATACTTCAGCCCGATTGCCCAGCCGGTTTCCATCAGTCCTGCGATCAGGACGATGAACCAGGAATTCATGCAGCCAGTCCCTTTGACCCCATCTCAAGGTACTTTGTGCGGCGGTCGCGGATCAGCCAGTCGGGCTTTTTGCCCGAAAGTTCCTTCAGCATGGTTTCAATCGCCTTGCCGACGGCCTCGATCGTGTCCTTGCGTCCGCGCTGCGCACCGCCCATGGGTTCTTTGATGATGCGGTCGATCACGCCCAGCTTTTGCAGATCCTGTGCCGTCAGCCGCAGGGCCGCCGCCGCCTCGCGCATTTTTTCGGAATCTTTCCACAGGATCGAGGCACAGCCTTCGGGGCTGATGACCGAGTAAACGGAGTGTTCCAGCATCGCCACGCGGTTGGCGGTGGCAAAGGCCACGGCCCCGCCCGACCCGCCTTCGCCGATGATGACCGACATCAGCGGCACGCCGATTTCAAGGCATTTGGCGGTGCTCGATGCAATCGCTTCGGCCTGGCCACGCTCTTCGGCGCCTTTGCCGGGATAGGCGCCGGGGGTATCGACCAGCGTGATGACCGGCAGATGAAAGCGATGCGCAAGGTCCATCAGGCGGATAGCCTTGCGATAGCCTTCGGGGCGGGCCATGCCGAAATTCCGTTCGATCCGGGATTTGGTGTCGTTGCCTTTTTCATGGCCGATCAGGACCACGGGCGTATCGTTGAAGCGGGCGAGGCCGCCCATCACGGCATGATCTTCGGCAAAGTTGCGATCCCCGGCGAGCGGGGTGAATTCGGTAAACAGCGCCTCGATATAGTCTTTGCAATGGGGGCGGTCAGGGTGGCGGGCGACCTGGCATTTCTGCCATGCAGTCAGATCCTTATACATATCTTTCAGCAAGGTATCGGCCTTCTTGTCCAATGCCTCGGCCTCTTTGGTCACGTCCATCGCGGAATTTCCGCGGGCCATGGCGCGCAGCTCCTCGGCCTTGCCTTCGATTTCGGCCAGCGGTTTTTCAAATTCCAGATAGTTCATCGGGCGCTCCCTATGACGGCTTGGGGTATATGACCGCATGGATGGGCGAATGCAACTTCGCAAGATGTGCAGGGCGGGGCCGTGCGGGCGAATG
This sequence comes from Rhodobacterales bacterium, assembly GCA_043720555.1. Taxonomy (GTDB): domain Bacteria; phylum Pseudomonadota; class Alphaproteobacteria; order Rhodobacterales; family Rhodobacteraceae; genus JAAFHS01. The sequence continues at coordinate 1,272 of JAYSSN010000015.1, forward strand.
GAAAGCAAGTGACGCAAGCCTGCATGCCGTCGTCGCAAGGCGAAAAACAGCAGCGCCCCGCAGCGCCAAGCTGCGGGGCGTGCGTCCTCCCGGTATTGCTGCGCGGGCCTCCCCTCCTCATCGCAGCGCGGGTATGTCTGGGCAGGCGTCGTTCTGCCTGCTGCGCGCATAGTACTGCCTGCTTTTAAAGCGGTTTGTCAACGAGTCGTCCGCCACCCAACGCGAATGCATTTCGTTGCCCGCGCGGTGGCAGGCGGGCACGGCTTTCTGTTTCAGCGGTACCGATTTGCCGCCAGAATGATGGCGCGCCCTCTTGACCCGCGCGGCAATACGGGGTTCTGGTCCGCCGCGGGGGGCCCGCGATGACAAAATCCGAGACACGACCGTTCAATCAGAAGATCCGCATCGCCGTGCTGCGGGTGTTTTTTGTGCTGGCCATTCCACTGATCCTGTTCACAGAATCGGTGTGGAGAGAGCCAGACTGGCTGTTCGACGTATTCGAGATCACGGGTGTGTTCATGATCATCGGCGCCGTGCTGGGGCGGTTCTGGGCGATCCTTTACGTCGGTGCCGTCAAGAACAAGATCATCATGCAGGACGGACCCTATTCGATCTGCCGGCACCCGCTGTATCTTTTCTCGACCATCGGCGTGGTTGGCTTTGGCCTGATGCTGGGCAGTTTCATTCTGACGGTGGTGCTGGGGGGTGCGGCGTTTTTGATCCTGACGGCCACGGCGCGGCGTGAAGAGGTGTTTCTGCGCGCCGAGTTCGGCGCGGACTATGATGCCTATGCCGCGCGCGTGCCGCGCATCTGGCCGAAGATATCGCTGTTTCATGCCGAACCGACGGTCACATCATCACTGAAGGCCATGCGGACCAATTTCTTTGACGCGCTGGTTTTTCTGGCCTTCATCCCGTTGGCCGAGTTGATGGAAGGCGTCAAGGACGCGGGGTTTCTGCCGACGATCCCGCTGTTCTGATCTGCGGTCAATGCTGCACGGTGCCGGGTTGGTAGTGCAGGGTGCAATGAACCGGCTGCGGTGCCATCGCGTCTTGGCAAAGCGGTGATGCAGGCGGATTGGCTGATCCACCGCAATGTCGGTGCGACGTTTTTGGCAGTGCAGGACAGAAAGCAGATGATCACCGTCACTCCTGATACATTCCGGCTGGCGCAGGTCTTTACCATTGCGCGCGGCAGCCGGACCGAGGCGCGGGTACTGACCGTGCGCATCATGCGCGGCGGGGTGACGGGATGGGGAGAATGCGTGCCGTATGCCCGGTATGGCGAGACGCCGCAGAGCGTGACGGCGCAGATCGCAGGGCTGCCTGACGGGATCGCGCGGGAGACGCTGCAGGATGCCCTGCCTGCGGGGGCTGCGCGCAACGCGGTGGATTGTGCGCTGTGGGATTTGGCGGCAAAGCAGGCGGGGCGCCGGGTATGGGAATTGGCTGGATTGCCCGTGCCGGGGCCGATGATCACGGCTTATACATTGTCGCTCGACACGCCGGAAAACATGCGGGCGGCGGCGGCAACGCGTGCGCATCGCCCGATCCTGAAGATCAAGCTTGGCACGCCTGATGACATGCCCCGGCTGGAAGCGGTGCGCCAAGGCGCCCCCAGGACGCGGATCATCGTCGATGCGAACGAAGGCTGGACTGCGGCGGTCTATGCCGACCTTGCGCCGCATCTGTTGCGGCTTGGCGTGGCGCTGGTGGAGCAGCCTCTGCCCGCCGGGGCCGATGACATGCTGGCCGAGATTGCCCGGCCCCTGCCGGTGTGTGCCGACGAATCCTGTCATGACCGCCAGTCGCTGCCGGGGTTGCGCGGTAAGTATGACATGGTGAACCTGAAGCTGGACAAAAGTGGCGGGCTGACCGAAGGGCTGGCACTGAAGGCGGCGGCCCTGGCGGATGGCTATGGGCTGATGGTGGGCTGCATGGTGGGATCGTCGCTGGCCATGGCACCAGCGACGTTGCTGGCGCAGGGGGCCGCATATACAGACCTTGACGGCCCGCTGCTATTGGCCGAAGACCGGACGCATCCGCTCGCCTTTGATGACGAAGGCGTCCACCCGCCAACCGCCCAACTTTGGGGATGACCATGACGCGCACTGTCTATGTGAACGGCGACTATCTGCCGGAAGCCGAAGCGAAGATTTCGATCTTTGACCGGGGTTTTCTGATGGCGGACGGGGTGTACGAGGTGACATCCGTTCTGGATGGCAAGCTGATCGACGTTGACGGCCATGTCGTGCGCCTTGCGCGCAGCCTTGCGGAACTGGATATGGCAAGCCCGATCAGCGATGACGGCCTTGTGGCGATGTTTCGGGAACTGGTACGGTTGAACGAGATAGATCAGGGGATGATCTATCTGCAGATCACCCGCGGCAATCCCGGTGATCGGTCCTTTGTATTCCCTGACCCGGCCACGACTCCGTCAACAATCGTCGCCTTTACACAGAACATTCCCAATCTGGCGGACGCGCCTGCGGCAAAGACCGGGTTCCGCGTGATTTCGATCCCCGATCTGCGGTGGGAACGGCGCGATATCAAGACGGTGCAACTGCTGTATCCGTCCATGGGCAAGATGATGGCCAGGAAGGCGGGTTGCGATGACAGCTGGTTTGTCGAGGATGGCATGGTCACGGAAGGCACGTCGAACAACGCCTATATCGTGACCGGCAATCGTATCATCACGCGGCATCTGTCGCATGACATTCTGCACGGCATCACCCGCGCGTCCGTGCTGCGCTTTGCCGCCGAGGCACAGATGGTAGTCGAAGAGCGGCCGTTTTCTGTGGCCGAGGCGCAAGCAGCGGATGAGGCGTTTTCATCGGCAGCCAGCATTTTCGTGATGCCGGTGGTCGAGATTGACAGCGTCACCATCGGCACCGGCAAGCCGGGGCCGGTGGCCACGCGCCTGCGCGAGATTTATCTGGACGAGATGCGCCGGACGGCAATCTAAGCCGTTTCAGGCGGCGGTCTGCACAAGATGCACCATGACGGCGGCGTAGAATGTCATGCTCGCGGCCAGCACGAAGACATGCCAGATGGTGATGTGAAAGGGCAGCCGGTCGAACAGGAAGAACGCGACACCGACGGTGTAAAGGATGCCGCCCGTCACGATCAGCACCAGCACGGGCAGTGACAGCGCGGCAAGCAGGCTGCTGCCTGCAAACAGCCCGGCCCAGCCCATCCCAAGCGCAAGACCGACCGCAATCAGGCGCAGGCCGTCCGGTGCCATCATCCGCATGGCCGAGCCTGCGAACGCAGCCCCCCAGAGCCCGGTCAAAAGCCAGACCCCCTGTCCGCCGGACAACAGGGTGAAAGGCGTGTAGGTCGCGGCAATCTTGATGAAGATGGCGGTCTGATCGAAATGCCGGAAGAAGGCGCGCCACTGCTGTTGCTCGGCCATGTTGTAAAGTGCGGAACACAGGATCATGGCAATCAGGGCCAGCCCATAAAGCGTCGTGCTGATGATCGCCAACGCATCGCCACGCAACACGATGGCGAGGGTCACGAGCACAGGCACGGCCATCAGCACCATCGAGAGGCCTGAAATATGGACCACGGCGTCGCTGAGACGCTCGGCCCGCGTATAGCTGTGGCGTCGGGTCAGAAGCATGATGACCCAAACATAGCAGGTGCCGCAGGGTTCGCCCATGCGACATGGGTCACATCGGCGTGTCGACACACCCCGAAGTCACGACTCCGCCTTGCCCTTGCCGACGTTTTCCTGAAATGCCACGTCGAAGGCGGCCTTGCTGGCATCGGGCGCCTGCCCCTGATGCAGGGTTTTCCAGTCGTCATAGGGCATTCCGTAAAACAACGTCCGCGCATCTTCTTTGCCCAGCGGGACACCTGCCTCAACGGCCGCTTCGTGCATCCAGCGGCCAAGGCAGTTCCGGCAGAAGCCCGCCAGGTTCATCATGTCGATGTTCTGCACATCGGTGCGGGCTTGCAGATGGTCGCGCAGGCGGCGGAAGGCGGCGGCCTCTAACGCTTGCAGGGCTGCGGGATCAAGGTTCGACATCGGTGAGTGCCCCTTTCAATGGTGCGACAAGCCGCGCGGCCCAGGCGTGCTGGGCGGCGACATCGACGATCAGGTCATTCCTGACCTCGATCAAGGTATTCATTCGTCCGGTTGCAAGGGCGT
>JAYSSN010000016.1:0-5416 GCA_043720555.1 Rhodobacterales bacterium
GGCAACCCGGAGGTCATAGCACCGCTGACCGAGCGGCAAAAGGCACCCGGCATCCGCCCCGCAGGCGCGGCTGACGCCGATCTGGGAGTGCCCGCCGATGGCGCCGCACCCAAGGTGGCGGGTGTGTCGCTGTCGAAACTGGCCGATATGCGCCCCACGATTTATGATGAAGACAAGATCGACGGCAACGAGCCCCCGCCGCCCCCGCTGGACGACCGGGCGAAGGCCGCGTCGGTGCTGGAGTTCCCCGTGGCAGAGGCCGATCTGGGCGTACCAGTTGCAGGCGGCGATACCCTGAAGACCGCCGATCTTGCCGGGTCGCATGCCCAGGCGGTGCCGTCGATCTATGACGAAGACAAGATCGCAGGCAATGACCCTGCGCCCGACCCGCTGGGCGAGCGTCAGAAGGCCGCAAGCGTGCTGCCAGGCGGAGTCGATTTCAGCGCATTCGGCCAGCCGGCGACCGAGGCCACAAAGCTGGCCGATCTGGGTGTCGGCAAAGCGGCTGACAGCATGCCGTCGGTTGAAGATAACGACAAGATTGCGGGCAATCCCTATATCGCGCCACCGCTGCCAACCCGGCAAAAGCTGGCCGCGGTGCTGCCCGACCCGGTCGTGGACCCCGATATGGGCCAGCCCGCGATCGAAGCGCCAAAGACGACCGATCTGGCGGTGAGCAAGCAGGCCGACGGCATTCCGGGTGTGGATGACAACGACAAGATCGTCGGCAACGCCGTGGTCAGCCCGCCCTTGCCAGACCGCATCAAGGTGGCCGCGACCGCGATGCCGCCCGTCGGCACGACGCCGGACGCCTTGGGATTGCCTGCGGACGGCACGGCGGTAAAGACGGCCGAGAGCGTCAGCTCCAAATCCGCCGATGCGGTGGAGTCGGTCCATGACGAGGACAAGATCGCGGGCAACGACGCGGTGGATCCCTTCGGTTCGGTCGATGACTTCAGGGACATGATTGACCCCGGGCCGCCCGCTGAACTGCTGGCGCAGATCCGTAGCATGCTCGACGATCCGGCGATGCGCGACACGGTGCTGGACGCGGCCCGCGCGCGGGTGCAGACGCCGGACGCGGTGACCGACGCCTTCGCATCTTTTCTGGCCGCCCTGTTCGATCAGCCGACGGTGCGTGACCGGCTGGCCGACGAAATCGCCAAAGTCTTTGTCGACTTCGCCTTTGCGCCCGATAACCCGCAGACCCTTGGCCGGATGGCGGCGGAACAACTGACCGCGTGGCCGGGCGAGGACGTGCAGATGGGCATGTCGCGCCTGCCCCTTGCCGAAAAGCGCGCCTATTTGACCGATGCGTTGCGCATTGCCGAAGCCCTGTCTGTCGCACAGTGCGCGCCGTTCCTTGATGGCGCGATGGCAGCGGCCGCGTTGCGCCAGACCGAACTCGCGGCGCTATCCACCTGGACGGCGACCGAGGTGCAGGCGAACCTGATCCGGACGGCGGCCGCGATTGTGGCCGAATTGCAGGACAGACCAGCATTTGTCGAACTGCCGCGCGCCGACTATGACCGCGCCCAGCAACTTGCGGGGGAAAAGCTGGTCGCGGCGATCGACGGGATGGAACAAGCGACGGCACTTTATGCAGCTTACGGTGATCCGGCGACGGCCGATCCTGCCGATCTGTGCGCGGTGCATCTGACAATTCTGCGCACGGTGCTTGACACGGGCGGGGCCGAGGGCGATCTGCTGGTGCGCTATATCGTGGATTATGGCTGGGTGAACTGACCCCGCCCGGAAAGGTGCCGCGTTGGTTCTGTCGGCTATCACCGATACCGTGGGGGGAGTTGTGTCATCCGTCACGGGAATGTTTTCCGACCCGGTGATCCGGCTTGGCGTCACGGGCCTGTCACGGGCGGGCAAGACGGTGTTCATCACCGGGCTGGTGGCCAATCTGTTGCAGCGCGGGCGGATGCCGCAGTTGGCGGGCGCGGCGCGGATCGAGGCCGCGTTTCTGCAACCGCAGCCCGACATGACCCTGCCGCGATTTGACTATGAAAGCCATCTTGCGGCGCTGACGGGGGATGATCCGCGCTGGCCTGCCTCGACCCGCGCGGTGTCGGAACTGCGCCTGTCGTTTCGGATTGCGCCATCAGGCTGGTTTGCCGGGTTTCAACGGCCACGCACGCTGCACCTCGACATCGTGGACTATCCCGGGGAATGGTTGCTCGACCTGTCGCTGCTGGACAAATCCTATGCCGATTGGTCGGAAGAAGAGCTGGGGCGCATTGCCAGACGGCCCGAGGCCGCGGATTTCATGGCCACTGCGCGGGCAGAAGACGGATCACTGCCGTTCGACGAGCCGCGCGCGCAAGGGATGGCGGCGTCATTTACCAGATACCTTGCGGCGGCGCGCGATGCGGGGTTTGCCGATTGCACGCCGGGGCGGTTTCTGTTGCCCGGCGATCTGGCGGGATCGCCCGTGCTGACATTCGCGCCATTGCCGCGTCCGGCGACGGTGGGGCGACGCAGCCTGTGGCGGGAAATGGAGCGGCGGTTTGAAGGGTACAAGTCCCGCGTGGTGCAGCCGTTCTTCCGCGAACATTTCGCGCGCATCGACCGGCAGGTTGTGCTGGTCGATGTGCTGGGGGCGATTCACCGAGGCCCCCGCGCGGTCGAAGACCTGCGCCGCACGATGGCCGGGGTGCTGTTGGCGTTTCGCCCCGGCACAAACGGGTGGCTGACCGCCCTGTTGGGTGGCAAGCGGGTCGAGAAGATCTTGTTCGCGGCCACCAAAGCCGATCATCTGCACCACAGCCAGCATCAGCGCCTGACCGCGATCACCGAAGCGCTGCTGGCGGACGCGCGCGCGCGGGCCGATTTTGCCGGGGCCGAAACGGCGGCAATGTCGATTGCGTCATTGCGCGCGACGGTCGAGGAAACGGTGATACGCGGCGATGACAGCCTTGATGCGGTGCGGGGGCGTTTGCTGACCACCGGCAAACAGGCGGCAATGTATGCAGGCGAGTTGCCCTCGGACCCCGCGCGACTGCTGTCGCCAGCGCGCGAAGGGGCGGCGGCGTGGCTGGATGCCGAGTTCGGGTTGATGGAATTCGCTCCCGCCCGTATCACCCTGCGCCCCGGTGATGGCCCGCCCCATATCCGCCTGGACCGGGCGGCGCAATTTCTGATCGGGGACTGGCTGTGATCTCCTTGTCTGAAACGAACCGGAAGCGGTGCATCCGGGTCGCTGATGGCACAACGGCATGCAAGAATCGAACATCGGGGGAAACAGCGTATGGTGGATGACCCAAAACCGCTGCGGCGCCCCGCGCTGATCGAACTTCAGGGTGAGGCTGACCCCGGCCTTGCGGCCCCGGTGCCTGATGCATTGCCCCATGCCGCCGCGATGGATGCGGCGGCGCAGCTTGCAACTCTGCGTCCGTCCGGTGTGACCCGCTTTGCGCTGTGGGCGTTCGGGGCGCTGTTCAGCTTTGTGCTGTCGGTGGCGATCTGGGATTTCGTGGCGGGACTTTTGGCACGCAATACCATTCTGGGCGGTATCGGGTTTGCGCTGATCGGGGTGGCCAGTCTGGCGGCAGTTATCATGGCACTGCGTGAATGGGTGGCGTTTGCGCGGCTGCGGCGGCTGGATACGTTGCGCGCGGACGCCGAACTGGCGGCGGCCACCCATGACCTGCCCGCCGCGCGCGCGACCGTGGCCGCGATCACGCGGCTCTATGCCATGCGTGCCGAGACAGCCTGGGGGCGGGCGCGGTTCGCCGAACACGAGGCCCAGGTGATGGATGCCGATGCGTTGCTGGCGCTGGCGGAACGCGAGATGCTGCAACCGCTCGACCAGGCCGCGCGGCGCGAGATCGAGCTTGCGGCGCGGCGCGTGGCGATGGTGACCGCCCTTGTGCCGATGGCGCTGGCCGATGTTGCCATGGCGCTTTACGCCAACTTGCGGATGATCCGGCGGATCGCGGAAATCTATGGCGGGCGGGCCGGCACCTTTGGCAGCTGGCGGCTGATGCGCCGGGTGTTCGGGCATCTGATCGCGACGGGCGCGGTTGCGCTGACGGACGATCTGCTGGGGTCGATTGCCGGGGGCGGAATGCTGTCAAAACTGTCGCGCCGCTTTGGCGAGGGGGTGGTGAACGGTGCGCTGACCGCGCGGGTCGGTGTCGCCGCGATGGAAGTGTGCCGCCCGATGCCGTTTGTGGCCTTGCCCAAGCCCAAGGTCACCAACCTTGTCAGCCGGGCGCTGTCCGGTCTGTTCGGCAAGGACGATCAGGCCCGCTGACGCTCCATCAGTGCGACCAGCGCCACAATGACCGACAGCATCACCGCGGCAAAGACAAAGGCTGCGCGCAGGCCGAACAAACCGGCGAGAACGCCAAGCAACGGCGGGCCGAAGAAATAGCCGAAATACCCCAGCAAAGTCGCCCGCGCCACAGCGCGGGCCCGCGCGGACCGTTCGGCATGGCGCCCGACCAGCGAAAAGGCCGTGGGCGCGATGACGGATGCGCCGATCCCCATCACGATGAACCCGGCATAGGCCATGGCGGGTGAACCCGCCACCGCCGCGATCATTGCACCGATGGCGGCAATCACAGCGCCGCCCCGCATGAGCCGGAACGGATTGACGCGCGTGACGACACTCTGGCCTGCAAGGCGCGCAAAGCCCATCGTCAGCGCCAGTGCCGCGGGGCCCATGGCACCTTCCGCCGGGCTGCCGCCAAGGGTTTTCTCGATATGCAGGGCCGACCAGTTTTCGGCGGCATTTTCGGTCATGAAGGCGATCAGCACCATTCCGCCGCCGATGACCGGAACAAGGCCCAGCGATGCGCCCTTGTCGCCCCGCGGTCTGGTCAGCCCATGAATGCGGCCATCCCGTTCGATCGTCAGCGCAGCAAAGATCAGCGCCAGTCCCGCCATGCTGCCCATTACCCACGCAGGCGACCAGCCCCATGATCGCATCAACCCCGTGCCAAGCGCGCCACCGGCATAGCCAAAGGAAAACGCGGCATGGGTCAGGTTCATCAGATGCAGGCCACGCTCGTTTTCCAGCGCGGCGACGCGGGCGTTCATCAACACATCGGTCAGCCCCGTGGTCGCCCCGCAGCACATCATCGCCAGCGGGAACAGGACGAGCGATGCGGCCTGCCCCGGCATCGCAAAGGCGAGCGCCATCAACGTGACCGACACGGGCAGTGCCACGCGCCCCAGGCCCGTCCCGATGCGCGGGGCCAAAAGCATCGCGAAAACGGCCGCAATCGGTGTCATGAGCAGCAAAAAGCCAAGCTGCGCCTCATCCACCCCCAACATTGTCTTGATATCGGGCAGTGCCGCGGCAAAGGTGCCCCACAGCACGCCCATGGCCGCAAAGGCCGCGATGCCGGTCCGCGCGGCGGTCAGGGTGACGATGATGGGCATGGCGGCTCCGTCTGCTGTC
>JAYSSN010000017.1:0-2216 GCA_043720555.1 Rhodobacterales bacterium
TTCAGCGCATGTTCCAGTACCGCCGTCGCCCCATGGTGGCGATAGCGCGCGTTCAGGGCCGACACGCGATCGGCCACTGCACCGCTGTGCAGATCACGCGGCATCTTTTTCGCCTTCGGCGCCATAAAGCGCGGCCTTGAACGGCGCGAGTCCCAGGCGGCGAACGGCCACGAGAAAGGTTTCTTCCGGGGCCTCGCGATGGTCCAGATACGCGCCGATGATGCGCTCGATGGCGGGCACGATTTCATCATAGGCAAAGCCGGGGCCGGTCTTTTCGCCGATGGCGGCATCTTCTGTACCGTCACCACCCAGGGTGATCTGATAGTTTTCAACGCCCGCCCGGTCGAGTCCGAGAATGCCGATATGGCCGACATGATGGTGCCCGCACGCGTTGATGCAGCCTGAGATCTTGATCTTGAGCGGGCCGATGTCATGTTCGAGTTTGAGTTCATCAAACCGGACGGCGATCTGGGTGGCGATCGGAATCGAGCGGGCCGTGGCAAGGTCGCAGTAATCCATGCCGGGGCAGGCGATGATGTCAGAGATCAGGCCGACATTGGCGGTGCCAAGCCCTGCGGGCAGCAGGGCTGCATGCAGCGCGGGCAGGTCGGACTTGTGGACATGCGGCAAGATGACATTTTGTTCATGGCTGATGCGCAGATCGGAATGCCCATATTTTTCAGAGAGATCTGCGATCAGCCTCATCTGATCCGCAGTCGCATCGCCCGGCGTCGCGCCATGCGCTTTCAGGCTGATGGTGACGATGGCGTATTGGTTGTTGCGATGGGCTGTCAGGTTCGTGTCCGCCCAGGCGCGGAAGGACGGGTCGGCCTTGTAGAAGGCATCATAGGCACCGGTCGGGCCGTCACGGAACGCGGGCGGCGCAAAGGCCAGCGTGATATCGGCCAGCAATTTCTGGTCATGGCCCGCAAAGAGGGGGCGGATCTCGGCGAAGCGCGCTTCGATCAGGCGGGTGATTTCGGCCACGCCGGTTTCGTGCACGGTGATCTTGATGCGCGCCTTGTATTTGTTGTCGCGCCGCCCGATGGCGTTGTAGACCGACAGGATCGCCTCGACATAAGGCAGCAGATCGGCCTTGGGCAGGAAATCCCGCACCGTGTGGCCGATCATCGGCGTGCGGCCAAGGCCGCCGCCCACGATGACCTCGAACCCCGGCACGCCTGCGGCATTGCGGACCATGCGCAGGCCGATGTCGTGCGCGCGCGTGACGGCGCGGTCATTGGGGGAGCCTGTGATGGCGATCTTGAATTTGCGTGGCAGGAACTGAAATTCGGGGTGGTCGGTGGACCATTGGCGCAGCAGTTCGGCCACGGGGCGGGGATCTTCAATCTCGTCCGCCGCAGCACCCGCGAAATGATCGGCGGTGACATTGCGCACGCAATTGCCCGAGGTCTGGATGGCATGCATTTCCACATCCGCAAGATCGGACAGGATGGCAGGCACATCGCCCAGCTTGGGCCAGTTGAACTGGATATTCTGGCGCGTGGTAAAGTGGCCGTAACCCTTGTCATACGTCTGCGCGATATATGCCAGCTGGCGCATCTGGTGCGGGCTGATCGTGCCATAGGGAATCGCCACGCGCAGCATGTACGCGTGGAGTTGCAGATACAGGCCGTTCATCAGACGCAAGGGTTTGAACTCCTCTTCCGTCAGCGACCCGTCCAGACGGCGGGCAACCTGCTGGCTGAACTGGGCCACACGGGTGCGGACGAATGAGTCGTCAAAGTCGGAATAGGAATACATGGGTGCCTCAGTGTGCCAGATCGGCTTGCTTGCCGTGGGGATAGTTGGACGGGCCTTTGGTGCGGAAAACCTCGCGGAAATGCACAGGCTCGGGGCCGTGGGGGCCGGCCTTTGCGTCTGCCAGATAGGCGCCCACGATGGTCAGCTTCTGGGCGGCAGCGAACAGAAGGCGCATCTGGGCATGTGCCTCATCCTCGATCAGTTCGGCGGCATGATGATTGCGCGTCCAGGCATCATCGGCGGTCAGGTAAATCACATCCCCCAGACGCAGATCGCTGGCGGTGACGACTTTCGGGGTGAACTGGCGGCTCATGCGCGGACCTCTCTGATATGGTCAATGGCGTTTGCGGCACGGCGGGGTGCCAACCCGAGCAGGATAACGGCGGGGCCTGACAGCCGCGTGACAGCGTCGGCCAAGGTGGCGATTGTGGCAGCGATGATCGTCTCATCCG
>JAYSSN010000018.1:0-15282 GCA_043720555.1 Rhodobacterales bacterium
GTGATCTCTTCGTACTGGCGGCCTTCGTAGAGTTTGGCGACCGTGGCGGCGGACATGCCCTGGGCCATCGCCGCGGCTGCCGGGGCGGGCGTCGCGGGCTTGCCAGAGGCTGGCGCGGGTTTCGCGCCGGGCGTCGCGGCCTCGACATCCGCCCTGACGATCCGGCCGTTCGGGCCGGAGCCCCGGACGGCGGCGAGGTCCAGGCCCTTTTCCTGGGCAAGCCTGCGGGCCAGCGGCGACGCGATGATCCGGGGGCCGCCGGATGCCGGGGCGGCCGGGGAGGCAACCGGAGCGGCGGCAACGGGCGCGGCAGGGGCAGCCGCCGCAGGGGCAGCCGCCGCGGCTTTTGGCGCAGCGGCGGGAACTGCCTCGCCCTCCTCGACCAGCACCGCGATCGGCGTGTTCACCTTGACGCCCGCCGTGCCCTCTGCGACGAGGAGTTTCCCCATCACCCCCTCATCGACCGCCTCGAACTCCATCGTGGCCTTGTCGGTCTCGATCTCGGCGATGATCTGGCCGGATTTGACCGCATCGCCCTCTTTCACCAGCCATTTCGCCAGCGTTCCTTCCTCCATCGTCGGGGACAGCGCGGGCATCAGGATTTGCACAGCCATGGCTTTACCTCACCGGTAGCAGACGGATTTGACGGCGGCGACCACTTCGGCGGTCGTCGTCAGCGCATGTTTTTCAAGATTTGCCGCATAGGGCATCGGGACGTCCTTGCCGGTGCAGTTCACCACCGGTGCATCCAGATGATCGAACGCTTTCTGCATGATGACCGCACCGATGTGGTTACCGATCGACCCCACAGGGAAGCCCTCTTCGACCGTCACGCACCGGTTTGTCTTCATCACCGAAGCCAGCACTGTGTCATAGTCAATCGGGCGCAGGGTGCGCAGGTTGATGACCTCGGCCGAAATCCCGTCCTTTGCCAACTCATCCGCCGCCGCGAGCGCGTAGGTCAGCCCGATGGCAAACGACACGATCGTCACATCCGTGCCACTGCGCAGGATCGACGCCTTGCCGAAGGGAATGGTGAAATCATCCATCAGCGGCACGTCAAACGACCGCCCGTACAGGATTTCGTTTTCCAGAAAGATCACCGGGTTCGGATCGCGGATTGCCGATTTCAGCAAACCCTTCGCATCCGCCGCCGAATAGGGCATGCAGACCCGGATGCCGGGGATCGCCGCATACCAGGCCGCGTAATCCTGGCTATGCTGTGCGCCCACCCGCGCCGCCGCGCCGTTCGGGCCACGGAATACAATCGGGCTGCCCATCTGACCGCCGGACATATACAGCGTCTTTGCCGCAGAATTTATAATATGGTCAATGGCTTGCATGGCGAAGTTGAAGGTCATGAACTCCACGATCGGGCGCAGTCCCGCCCATGAAGAACCAACCGCAATGCCCGCGAAACCATGTTCGGTGATCGGCGTGTCCACCACCCGTTTGGGGCCGAATTCATCCAGCAAGCCTTGCGAGATTTTATAGGCGCCCTGATATTCGCCCACCTCTTCGCCCATCAGAAACACGTTCGGATTGGCGCGCATTTCTTCGGCCATCGCCTCGCGCAGGGCTTCGCGCACCGTCATCGTCTTGGTCGCAACCCCTTCGGGCAGATCGCTGTGCGGCCAGCCTGCGGCCGCCACGGGGGCGGGTGCCGCTGCTGCCGCGGGCGCTGTTGCGGCCACGGCGGCCGGTGCTTTGGCAGCATCTGGCGCTGCTGCAACAACTGCCGCTTTGGGCGCGTCTGAAGCCGTCTCACCCTCGTCCAACAGCACTGCAATCGGCGTGTTCACCTTCACGCCTGCCGTGCCCTCGGCGACCAGAATCGTTCCCACGATCCCTTCATCGACCGCCTCGAATTCCATCGTCGCCTTGTCCGTCTCGATCTCGGCCAGGATCTGGCCGGACTTGACCACATCACCCTCTTTCACCAGCCACTTGGCCAGTGTGCCTTCCTCCATCGTCGGGGAAAGTGCGGGCATCAGGATTTGCGTTGCCATGAATCTTCCCCCTTATGCGTAGATATCGGTCCAGAGCTCATCCAGCGATGGCTCCGGGCTGTCTTTGGCAAATTCGGCGGCCTCGTTGACACGCGCCTTGATGTCCTTGTCGATGGCCTTCAGGTCATCATCCGTCGCCAGCCCCGCATTCACCAGCAGGTCGCGCACATGTTCGATCGCATCCTTTTCGGCGCGCATCTTTTCCACCTCTTCCCGCGTACGGTACTTCGCCGGGTCAGACATCGAATGCCCGCGATAGCGATACGTCATCATTTCCAGAATATACGGCCCTTCGCCCGCTCGGCAGGCCGCCACGGCTTTTTCGCCCGCAGCCTTCACCGCCAGCACATCCATGCCATCAACCGCCTCGCCCTTGATGCCATAGGCGGCACCGCGCTCCCACAGCGACGGGCTTTTGGTGGACCGCTTCACGCTAGTCCCCATGGCGTACTGGTTGTTCTCGATCACGAACACCACCGGCAGGTTCCACAGCTCGGCCATGTTATACGTCTCATAGACCTGGCCCTGATTTGCCGCTCCGTCACCGAAATAGGTGAAGGTCACATTGTCATTGCCAAGGTATTTGTCGGCAAACGCCAGCCCCGCCCCAAGCGGCACCTGCGCGCCCACGATCCCGTGTCCGCCATAGAAATGCTTCTCTTTCGAGAACATGTGCATGGAGCCGCCCTTGCCCTTGGAATAGCCCCCGATGCGCCCGGTCAGTTCCGCCATCACGCCCTTGGGGTCCATGCCGCAGGCCAGCATGTGGCCATGGTCGCGGTAGCTGGTCACGCGCTTGTCGCCCGGCTTGGCTGCGGCTTCCAGCCCCACCACGACAGCCTCCTGGCCGATGTACAGATGACAGAACCCCCCGATCAGGCCCATGCCATACAACTGCCCTGCCTTTTCCTCGAATCGCCGGATCAACAGCATCTCGCGGTAAAAGGACAGCAGTTCATCCTTGGAAAGATTGGTTTTTTCGCTCGGTTTCTTCGCAGCCATGCGCCGGCCCTCCCGTCGTGGGTCAAAGATAGTTCACCCCTAAACTATCGCCCATGATACGGAGATTAAAGGGGAAATGTCGTCCCATATCAAGTGGCCGGCGGCGTTGCATTTTCTTGAACCATGCGCAACGCCATAACGCATCTCGTCGGTGACGGGCCACCAATCTGACTTCCATCGCGCGCGCTGTTCGCAGGTCGGTGCGGTCCGCGATCTGCTTCAGCGGATCACGATTTCGTCCGCGCGCACATAGCCCAGCACGTCGCGGGCCTGTTCATCCAGCAACTCGATGTCCAGATAGTTGTCCGACAGCCGGTGCGTGCGGTTGCTCAGCGCGGCCAGCTCTACCTCCAGCCGCGCTTTTTCGGCGCGCAGGCCCTCTGCCTCGGCCCGGAATTGTGCTTGCCGAAAGACGCCGAAATCCCCCTGAACGGCGGCAAAGGCAAAATAACCGCCCAGCAGGAACATGACGAACAAGAACACCATGCCGCCAATTGCCGGTTGCGTGTGTCTGGTCATGATGCCCGATCCCCTGCCGTCGCCCGTCTGCTGCGGGCGCTGTCCGGATCATGGCACAAGTGATTCGCTTTGTGAATCCCCAAACAGGCGAATTCACCGAAACTTCAACACGTTGCGTCCAGTGTTGCAGCGCGGATTCACTCGCGGCCGCGATAGATGTCCACCAGTTTTGCCAGCAGCGTCAACGCCTCTGGCCGGCTGCGCTGAAACGAGTTGCGCCCGATGATCGATCCGTTGCCCCCGCCATCACGGATCGCGCGGGTGTCGGCGAACACCGCCTCGTCGCCCTTGGCCGCCCCACCCGAGAATATGACGATCCGCCGCCCGGCAAAAGTCGCGTCCATGCAATGCCGCACCCGCGCGGCTTGTGTCGCAATATCAATGCCTTCGTAGGATTTCTTCGCTTCCGGCTGCATGATGTGATCGGTCGAAAGTTTGATCTTGATGATATGCGCACCCAGCAATGCCGCCACCTGCGCTGCATAGGCCGCCACATCGATCGCCGTCTCGCCGTCCTTGGTCACCGCCTCGCCGCGTGGGTAGGACCAGATCACCGTGGCAATGCCCTTGGCCGCCGCTTCCGCCCGCAGACTGCGGATTTCCTCGTACATGTCCAGCGATCTGTCCGATCCCGGATAGATGGTGAACCCGATTGCCGCACAGCCCAGCCGCAGCGCATCACTGACACCCGCTGTCATCGCCTGATCTTTGCCAGCGGTGCCGCTCAGCAGGCTGTTGGCACTGTTCACCTTCAGGATCGTCGGGATCTGCCCGGCAAAGGTGTCCGCTCCCGCCTCCAGCATGCCCAAGGGGGCCGCATAGGCATTCAGCCCGGCATCAATCGCCAGTTGATAGTGATAATGCGGATCATAGCCCGCCGGGTTGGGCGCAAAGCTGCGTGCCGGCCCGTGTTCAAACCCCTGGTCGACCGGCAGGATAATCATCTTGCCGGTCCCGCCCAGCTTACCCTCCATCAGCATCCGGCACAGGTTTGCCCGCACGCCGGGCGTTTCGCCTTCGTAATTCCGCAGGATCGACTGGACAGCTTTGGTCGCGCGCATCGGAGGCTCCATCTTGGGGTCAACCGCCCTTAGACAGCAACCCGCGGGCGGATCAACACTGGTTACGCTAACACCGCCGATGTTTTCGCTAACAACAGCTTACAGCTTTCTCTTTGTCTGAATACTCACCTGATCCGTCAGCCGCCCAAGGCTGCGACGCCAGGCAAGGTCTTGCCCTCCATCCACTCCAGAAATGCCCCCCCCGCGGTCGAGATGAAGGTGAAATCATCCGCCGCCCCTGCCTGGTTCAGTGCCGCCACCGTATCGCCGCCCCCCGCCACGGAAATCAGACCGCCCGCTTGCGTCAGCCGCGCCACGGCCAGCGCGGCCGCATTGGTCGCGGCGTCAAACGGCGCAATCTCGAACGCACCAAGCGGCCCGTTCCAGATCAGCGTCTTCGCCTGCGCAAACACCGTCTCCAAAGCCTGCACCGTCGCGGGCCCCGCATCCAGGATCATCGCATCCGCGGGGCAGGCGCCCGCCGCCACAACCTCAGACGCTGCCCCCGCCCTGAACTCCCGCGCCACAACCACATCCACCGGCAGATGGATGGTGCAGCCCGCCGCTCTGGCCTTGCCCAAGATCGCCAGCGCCGTCGGTGCCATGTCCCGCTCGGCCAGCGATTTGCCCACCTCAACCCCCTGTGCCACCAGGAACGTGTTTGCCATCCCCCCGCCGATTACCAGATGATCGACTTTGGTCACCAGGTTTCCCAGCAGATCGAGCTTGGTCGAAACCTTTGCACCCCCGACAACCGCCACGACAGGCCGCGCCGGTTTGCCCAAAGCCGCCTCCAGCGCCTGCAACTCCGCCGCCATCAGCCGCCCCGCGCAAGACGGCAACAGATGCGCCAGCGCCGCCGTGGATGCATGCGCCCGGTGCGCGGCAGAAAACGCGTCATTGACGAACACATCGCCCAGTTCCGCCATGGCTTGCGCCAGAACCGGATCGTTCGCCTCTTCGCCGGGATGGAACCGCGTGTTTTCCAGCAGCACTACATCCCCCGCGTCTGCGGCCGCTATCGCGGCCACGGCCTGCGGCCCGATGCACTCGGCGGCAAACACCACCGTCCGCTCAAGGATCCGCGACAATGCGCCCTGCACGTGGCTCAGGCTCATCGCGGGCACGACCTTGCCCTTCGGCCGGTCGAAATGCGCCAGCAACACCGGCTTGCCGCCTTTGGCCACAATATCGGTCACAGTCGGCACGATCTTCTCGATCCGCGTGGCGTCGGTGACCCGGCCCGCCTCCATCGGCACGTTGATATCCACCCGCACCAGCACGGTCTTGCCGGCCAGATCCATGTCATCCAGCGTTTTCCAGCCCATCATTGCCTCCATCGTTTGCTCTTGTCTCACCCCAAGCGGCCCTGCCGTCAACCGTGCATTGCCCTTGGCCGCGACACGCACTAGTTTCTGCGCGACCGTAACAGTGAGAGAGCTCATGGCCGAAATCACCGATCCCGAAAACACTATCATCATCACGCTGAAAGACGGCGAAGTGGTCATAGCCCTTCTCGCCGATGTCGCCCCCAAACATACCGAGCGGATGAAGGCACTGGCCCGCGCCAAGGCCTATGACAACGTGTGTTTCCACCGTGTCATCGCCGGCTTCATGGCCCAGACGGGCGATGTGGAAAACGGCGATATGGAAGACAACTTCAACCTGCGGCGCGCAGGCACCGGCGGGTCCGAACACCCCGACCTGCCGGCCGAGTTTTCCAAGCTGCCGCATGCCCGCGGCACCATCGGTGCGGCGCGGTCGCAGAACCCGAATTCGGCAAACAGCCAGTTCTTCATCAACTTCTCCGACAACGACTTTCTGAATGGCCAGTATACCGTTTATGGCCGTGTCTTGTCAGGGATGGACCATGTGGACAAGATCGCCAAGGGCGAGCCGCCCGCAAGCCCCGACCGCATGATAACCGTGAGGGTGGCCGCCGATGTTGCGTAAATTCCTTCTTCTGTCGCTGCTCGCCACCCCCGCGTTCGCCCAGGACGACGGGCCCGGCCCGAACCTGGTGATCGAGGTGGCAGGTGTTGCCAACGGCACCATCATCATCGACATGCTGCCTGACGTGGCCCCGCAGCACGTGGCGCAGATGACCGCACTCGCGGCGGAAGGCGCCTATGATGGCGTGGTGTTTCACCGTGTGATCGATGGCTTCATGGCGCAAACCGGCGATGTGTCGAACGGCAAGGCCGGTGGCGACTTGTCTGGCGCGGGCACGGGCGGTTCGTCCAGGCCGGATCTTCCGGCCGAATTTTCGGGTATCCCGTTCGACCGGGGCGTGGTCGGCATGGCACGGGCGCAAGATCCCGACAGCGCCAACAGCCAGTTCTTCATCATGTTTGCACCGGGCGAATTTCTGAACGGGCAGTACACTGTCGTCGGCCGTGTCATTTCCGGCATGGACATCGTTGATGCGATCAACCGTGGCGAGCCGCCAGCCACTCCGGACGTGATGGCGAAAGTCAGCGTGCAGTAACACATCTTCTGCGAAGATTGAAATAAGGGGGCTGAAAAGCCCCCTTATTGATTTTTCGCAGAAAAATCAGGCATCTCTGCCCAGAACCACCAACGCGTGCCGCTTGCGCCCCGCCGTCAGCTTGACCGCATCGCCCAGGTCACCCGCATGCAGCATCCGCCCCGCATCCAGCACCGGCTCGTCATTCAGCCGCGCGCCGCCCTCAAGGATCAGGCGCTTTGCGTCCTTGCCCGATTTCGCCAGGCCTGTGCGTACAAACAACTGCGAGACGGTGATGCCGTCGACGACCTCGCCCGCCGTCAGGTGCAGCGTTGGCAGATCATCGCCCACACCGCCCTTTTCAAAGACTTCGTGCGCCGTGGCCTGCGCCGCCCCCGCCGCGTCCGCGCCGTGCAGCAGCCCGGTCACCGCATTCGCCAGCACGATCTTGGCGGCGTTGATCTCGGCCCCGCCAAGCGCGCCCAGACGGTCGCATTCATCGACCGGCAACTCGGTGTACAGCTTCAGGAACCGCCCGACATCAGCATCGGTCGTGTTGCGCCAGAATTGCCAGAATTCATAGGGCGACAGCATGTCGCCATTGAGCCACACCGCACCGCTGGCCGATTTCCCCATCTTCTTGCCATCACTTGTGGTCAGCAAGGGCGAGGTCATTCCGAAAATCTCGCCGTCCAGCACCCGGCGTGTCAGATCGATCCCGTTGACGATATTGCCCCACTGGTCCGATCCCCCCAACTGCAACCGGCAGCCATAGCGACGGTAGAGCTCCAGAAAGTCATAGGCCTGCAGGATCATGTAGTTGAATTCCAGAAACGACAGCGATTGTTCCCGGTCCAGCCGCGACTTCACGCTTTCAAAGCTCAGCATCCGGTTCACCGAAAAATGCCGCCCGATATCGCGCAGGAAATCGAGGTAGTTCAACTGATCCAGCCATTCGGCGTTGTTCACCATCACCGCGTCCGTTGCACCCGCGCCAAACGTCACATAGGGCGTGAACACCCGCTTGATGCCCGCAATATTGTCGTCAATCTGCGCCGCTGTCAGAAGCGGGCGTTCTTCGGCCCGGAACGACGGATCGCCCACTTTGGTCGTGCCGCCCCCCATCAGGACAATCGGCTTGCCGCCTGTCTTTTGCAGCCAGCGCAGCATCATGATCTGAATGAGGCTGCCCACATGCAGCGATTTCGCCGTGGCATCAAACCCGATATAACCCGGCACGATCCCCTTGGCGCACGCCTCGTCCAGCCCCTGATAATCGGTGCAATCGGCAAGGAAGCCACGCGTCATCATCACATGCAGGAAGTCCGATTTGGGGTGGTATGTCATCACTGGCTCATGCGTTAAGGTGGTGGCGGTATAGCGGGGCAGGGGCGGCAGGGAAAGATGCGACAAACGGGTCCGCTCTGGGCGCTTGGCACCATGTCAGGCACCTCGCTCGATGGTGTGGATGCCGCCATGGTGCTGACCGACGGGTTGCGCATCCATGATTTCGGCCCCCACGCCTACCGCCCGTACACCAGCGCCGAACGCGCCATCTTGGGTACGGCGCTTGGCGAATGGCCGGGTGATGCCCACGTCAAGGCCGCGGCCGAGGTTGTCGAGACCGCCCATGCCGAGGTGCTGTCGCGCTTCACCGGGGTCGATGTCGTGGGATTCCACGGCCAGACCCTTGCGCATGACCCGCAGGGGCGCGGCACGCATCAGGCGGGCAATGGCGATCTGCTGGCGCAGGTGCTGGGGCTGCCCGTCGTGTGGGATTTCCGCTCCAATGACGTGCGCTTTGGCGGGCAGGGGGCACCGCTTGCGCCATTCTTCCACCACGCCTGCGCGCAATGGGCAAAGCTGTGCGAACCCACGGCCTTCCTGAACATGGGCGGCGTCGGCAACCTGACCTGGGTTGATCCCCGTGTCCCGGTCCCTGAAAGCGCCTGCCTCGCGTTCGATACCGGCCCCGCGAATGCCCCGGTGAATGACCTGATGCAAACCCGCCGGGGCCTTGCACAGGACGAAGGCGGCGCTTTGGCTGCGACGGGCACCCCGGATGAAGCCATCATTGCGGCTTTCCTGAACCACGCCTTCTTTCACCGCATGCCGCCCAAATCGCTGGACCGTAACGATTTCCACATGCTGCTCGCCGCAGTCGCACACCTGCGCGATGCCGACGCCGCAGCCACGCTGACCGCCGCCGCGGCGGCCGCCGTGGCCCGCGGGACCGAGCATTTCCCCACCCCCGTCTCCCGCATCCTTGTCACCGGCGGGGGCCGCCACAACGCCACCCTGATGCGCGACCTCGGCCAGCGCACCGGCGTTCCCATCGCCCCTGTCGAGGATATCGGCCTGAACGGTGACATGCTGGAGGCACAGGCCTTCGCCCACCTCGCCCTGCGGGTGATCCGTGGCCTGCCCACATCCGGCCCCACCACCACGGGCGTGTCCGCAGCCGTCGGTGGCGGCCAGATCAGCCGCGCGGGCGGTTCCAGATAAGCGATCCGGTGTAGATCAGCAGCGCCACCCAGATCATCGGAAACGCAATCGCCTTTGCAGTGTCGAACGGCTCGCCGAACCAGAACACCGCGGTCAGCAAAATCAGCGTTGGCGCGATGTACTGCATCATCGCAATCGTGGTCAGCCGCAAAAGCTTGGCTCCATTGGCATAAATCATCAACGGCCCCGCCGTCACGATCCCGCACCCCAGAAGCAACCACGTGTCGGAAGCTGCGCCGCCAAAATGGCTGGTCCCCCGCACCGTCAGCCATACCAGGTACCCCAGTGCAATGGGCAGCAAGATCACCACCTCCAGCATGAAGCCCTGATTGGGCCCCAGCGGCAGGGATTTCTTCAGATAGGCGTATATCCCCCAGCTCAGCGTCAGGCCCAGCGCCACCAGCGGCAGCCGCCCTTGCGCCCATGTCAGGATCACCACCGCCAACGCCGCCAGGGCAATCGCGGTCAACTGCGCCCGCGTCAGCCGCTCACCCAGCAGCGCCGCCCCCAGACCCACGCTGAACAACGGGTTGATGTAATAGCCCAAGGCCGCGTCCAGCGCATGCCCCGACCCGATGGCCCAGACGTAAATCCCCCAGTTCACCGAAATCAGCGTCGCCGTGGCAGCCCCCATCGCCAGCATTCGGGGGCTGCGCAAAGCGACCCGCAGATCCTGAGTCCGTCCCAGCGCCCACAGAACCAACCCGGCAATCGGCACTGACCAGATCACCCGGTGCGCAATCACTTCGGCGGGCGGGATATGCGCCATCGCCTTCATGTACAGCGGCAAAAAGCCCCACAACAGATAAGCCGTCAGCGCAAAGAAGAACCCGGCGAGGCTGTCTTCGTTCTTCGGCGGGGACGGGCGCAGGGCAGGGGGTTCACTCATCACGCCTGACTACCCCGCGCCCTGCCGCGCCACCACGCGAAACTTGTGCCCCGCACAATCCCGCCCGGATTTGCCCGCCAACAATAATCCTGCTCGGCCCGCTTGCAACAAAGCGGCACGAGCCATGCCTGCAAGATGGTGTCGTCGGTAATGACCACTCACCCCTCGCTGTATCGCAACGCGGTCTAGTTACTCGTTCGGGCAGAAGCCGCCGCGCAGACAACGCAGCGCAGCTTTCATGCTGGCCGGATTGGTATCAAGTACCTCAGAACATGGACCGGGCGTCACCTCGTAGCCTTGGTCGGTCTGCAACAGCCAAACCAGTCCGTTCTTCCCGGGCAACTCTTCCGCCATCCATGCCGAGTCAGACCCACCGCCGATATAGCGGTAGTCCGGGAACACCAGCATGACGCCGGTCGAAAATGGCTGGTCGAATGCCTGACGCGAAGGACTGAAACCTTCAAAACTCGCCTAAAACACTTTACGCCCAATCCGAAGTCCGTCCGCAGTTACGGCGGCTACAACCGCCTCGACCAATTTGAGGTCGGAAAACGCCCCCAGGACCAGAACGTAGGTTTCCGGACTCTCCTCGTGCCACCAATAGTGCTGGTGAATCGATGTTGCCACACATTCCAGCGCAATGGCGGGTGCAACGGACAGCGCCGCCAGTCCAGCCACCACACCCGCCATCCAGTTCCTCTTTACCTCACCCCTTCAGAACGCTCCGCCCGGCAAACTCCGCCGTCTCGCCCAGCAATTCCTCGATCCGGATCAACTGGTTGTATTTCGCCAGCCGGTCGGACCGCGACAGCGAACCGGTCTTGATCTGCCCGCAGTTCGTCGCCACCGCCAGATCGGCAATCGTCGCGTCCTCGGTCTCGCCCGACCGGTGGCTCATCACGTTGGTATACCGCGCCCGGTGCGCCATCTCGACCGCCTGAAGCGTTTCGGTCAACGTGCCGATCTGGTTGACCTTCACCAGCATCGAATTGGCGCAACCCGCCTTGATCCCCTCGGCCAACCGCCTGGGGTTGGTCACGAACAGATCGTCCCCCACCAGCTGAATCTTGTCGCCCAAGGTATCGGTCAACAGCTTCCAGCCCGCCCAGTCATCCTCCGAACAGCCGTCCTCGATCGAGATGATCGGATAGTCCTTCGCCAGCCCTGCCAGGAACGCTACGTTCTCCTCGATGCTCAGCGATTTGCCCTCGCCCTTCATCTCGTACTTGCCGCCCTTGAAGTATTCCGTGGCCGCGCAGTCCAGCGCCAGATAGATATCCTCGCCCGGCCGGTACCCGGCTTTTTCGATGGATTTCAGAATGAAATCAAGCGCGTCTCGGGCAGAGCTCAGATTCGGTGCGAACCCGCCCTCGTCGCCGATCCCGGTGTTGTGCCCCGCTGACTGCAATTCCTTCTTCAGCGTGTGAAACACTTCAGACCCCATCCGCACCGCCTCGCGGATGTTCTCCGCGCCCACCGGCATGATCATGAATTCCTGAATGTCGATCGGGTTGTCGGCGTGCTCGCCACCGTTGATGATGTTCATCATCGGCACCGGCAGCAGGCGCGCTGACGTGCCGCCGATATAGCGATAGAGCGGCTGGGCCGTGAACTCTGCCGCTGCCTTTGCCACCGCCAGCGACACCCCCAGAATGGCGTTCGCGCCAAGCCGCGATTTGTTGGGCGTTCCGTCCATTTCGATCATCGTGCGGTCGATGCCCACCTGTTCGGTCGCATCGAACCCCACCAGCTCTTCGGCCAGCTCGCCGTTCACAGCCGCGACCGCCTCCAGCACGCCCTTGCCCATGTAACGCTTCTTGTCGCCATCGCGGCGCTCGTTTGCCTCATGCGCGCCGGTCGATGCGCCCGATGGCACGGCCGCCCGGCCCATGGCGCCGCTTTCCAGTGTCACGTCCACCTCGACCGTCGGATTGCCCCGGCTGTCCAGAATTTCGCGGGCGTGAATGTCGATG
The DNA here is from genome assembly GCA_043720555.1 of Rhodobacterales bacterium. Lineage (GTDB taxonomy): Bacteria > Pseudomonadota > Alphaproteobacteria > Rhodobacterales > Rhodobacteraceae > JAAFHS01. Next base: position 12,426 of record JAYSSN010000018.1, read on the forward strand.
ATCGTGCTCATGGCTGTTCCCTCTGCAGGTCAAGATTTGTGGCCTCTTATCCGGTCGCTTTCCCTGTGGGAAGGGTCAGAGCGCCAGCGCGTACAATGATCGGCTATTTCTTGACGGGCACGCCCAGCAGCTCCAGCCGATGCCCGATCAGACGGTATCCCAACCGCGCCGCAATGCGTTCCTGCAACGCCTCGATGTCGGGGTCGACGAATTCGATCACCTGGCCTGTGTTGACGTCGATCAGATGATCATGGTGGTCGCGTTCGGCATCTTCATAGCGTGCCCTTCCGTCGCCGAATTCAAGCCGCTCGAGGATCCCCGCCTCTTCAAATATCTTGACCGTGCGGTACACCGTCGCCAGCGAGATCTTCGGATCGACCCGCGCCGCCCGCGCAAAAAGTTCTTCCACATCGGGGTGATCTTCTGCGTCACCGACGACCCGCGCCACGATCCGGCGCTGATCGGTCATGCGCAGACCGCGTGCCGCGCAGCGGGCGATGATATCTGTCGTCATTGGGCATCCCCGGCTGGTTTCATCCGCGTTTAGACCAAAATTGCCGGGGCGGCTAGACCATGCGCTGGCGCCACGCCTCAGTTGTAGATGCGCGGCGCGTTGACCTGATCGTGCAGCGCGTTCACCTCGGCTTCCGTCATCTCAAGGGCGGTGGCCAGCCGGTGCAGATACTCCGCCTCGGCCTGCTGGTCCAGATTGATGGCCATCAACGACACCAGATAGGCCTTCTCTTCCAGTCCGGTGGGAATCTGGCGCACCAGCCCGTCGATATCGACAGATGCTGCCAGTTCGGCATTCACAAATTCGATCTCGGACGGCTCGGCCTGACCGACTGCCTCCATCAGCCTTGCCTTTTCATCGGCATCCAGATCGCCGTCGCATTTTGCCGCCTGAATCATGCAGCGCAGCAAAAGGGCGGCCTCCAGCGTGTCCTCGCGCGGCTCTGGCAGGGTGCGCGGTGCTGTGCCCGCACCAATCGCCCCGCCCGCCACACCACCGAAAAGCCCGCCGATCCCGCCACCAGTGCGGCGGCCCGACGACGTCCCATGCAGCAACTCGTCAAGCCCGCCTTTGGGTGCATTTGCCCGTGGTGCGCGGCTGCTGTTGCGCCCGCGGCCAAGGATGCCGTCCATCATGCCTTCCAGCCCGGTCTGACCGGCCCCGCGCCCATAAGGGGTGCCGCGCCCGGCGGTGGCGGTGCCGCCCGTCAAGATGTTGCCCAACGCACCGCCCAGCCCGCCACCCGTGCTGCCGCCGGAACGCCCCCGGCCGGTCATGGCCTGCATCCCTTTGGCAATTGCAACGCCGACAGCAACATTCACAAGGGTTCGCATCAGTCCCATGGCAGACCTCCTTTTTGACAATGGTCGCGGTCAGATGAACAGGCGCCGGTCGCAGGCGTCAACGGGGAATTTCGCGCGTCGGCGTCCCTTGACCTTTTCCGCGCCGTCGCATCACCTCGGCCGTGAACGGAGGCTCCATGGCCCGCAAAACATCACTCGACCCCACCGGCGCTGCGGTGCTGCTGGGGGTCACACTGCTGTTTGCCCTGAACCAGATGATTATCAAGGTCACCAATGTCGGGCTTCAGCCGGTGTTCTTCGCCGGGTTGCGATCGGTGCTTGCGGTTTTCTTTGTTGTCGCATGGATGCGGTATCGCGGGATCAGCCTTGGCCTGACGCGCGCGATGCTGCCGATGGGCCTGTTGATCGGCATCGTCTTTTCCGCCGAGTTTCTGTTTCTGTTTCTTGCGCTTGACCTGACGACGCTCGGCCGCGCCTCGGTCATCTTCTATTCGATGCCGCTGTGGTTTGCGCTGATGGTGCATCGCGGACTGCCCGGCGAGCGGATCACGCGCGTCAAGGCCATTGGCCTTGCGCTGGCGTTTGCGGGTACGGCGCTGGCCATCGTGTCGCGTGGCGGGCCGGGCGAGGGGACGCTGGCGGGTGATCTGTGTGCGCTCGCCGGGGCAATCGGTTGGGCGGCTACGGCTTTTGTTGCGCGCACGCCCCTGATGGCGGCAGCAGGCCCGGAACGTCAGCTGTTCTGGATGGTGCTGGTGTCCGGCCCGATTCTGCTGGTGGCCGCGCCTGCCTTTGGCCCGCTGATCCGCGATCTGGCCTTGGTCCATGTTATGTGGCTGATCGTGCAGGCCAGCGTGATCGTTGCAGGTGGTTTCATCACCTGGCTGTGGCTTTTGTCCACCTATCCCTCGGCGACGGTGGCCAGTTTTTCCTTTCTGACTCCGATTTTTTCGTTGGTTCTGGGGGCCGTGTTTTTTTCCGAACCGTTGCACGCGACCCTCATTGCCGCGTGTGCGCTGGTTGCCGCCGGAATCGTGCTGATCAACCGCAAGGCGTAATTTTCCACAGAATCGGTGCCGACCTGTGGATAAAGCCTTCATGTGCGGTGTGAGCCACCCCGTTCAAACCTGCGAAACAGCGTACAAATCAGCGGCTTTACGCTCACAGCCGCGTGAACACCCGTGCGCATGTGGCACCCGCTGGGTCAGAGACAGCCCTCGTGCCGATGATGTGTCGCCTTTCGCGTCAAGCACAAAATGTGGTGCTCGTGTGTAAAAAAACCGTTGATTGCCGCCGCACTTTGCGACAGTTTGATGAAGCGCCGGATGGCACCACAAGATGTTGTGGTTCTGGTGTCAGAGACAAGCATCGCCACACAACACGGCCTTCAGGCTGGCAAACCTTTGCATGCTCGCAGCGGCAACGGTGGTGGTGATGTTGTCCCTGATGGGCGTGCGGGACGAGGGACAATAGTCAGGCAAAATGCCTGCAAACAAAAAACGGGAGACGGGGCATGAAGATCGAGCGGAAGTTTACCACG
>JAYSSN010000019.1:0-5338 GCA_043720555.1 Rhodobacterales bacterium
CGCTGGGTGATGTTGCGGATCGAGACGGCGGCGGTCATGCGCGACGCTTTCGGAACACGGTGAATTCGAGGATCATCAGCATCGTGATTGACGCCAGAAAGACCAGCGAACCGATCGCATTGGTCTTGGGGTTCAGGCCGGATTTCAACATGGACCAGATCTCGACGGGCAAGGTGACGTCGAACCGGGTCAGCAGAAAGGCGATGATGAATTCGTCCCATGACAAGGTGACCGACAGAAAAAACGCAGCGGCCATCGACGGCATCAGCATCGGGGCGGTGATGTGCCACAGGACTTGCGGCTCGGATGCGCCAAGGTCGCGGGCGGCGCGTTCGGCGCTGCGCTGCTGGTCGCCCATCGCCGCGAAGAGGATGGCAAAGCAAAGCGGCAGGTTGATGATGGTGTGCCCGATGCCCGTAGCCCAGAGCGAGATGCTGAGGCCGAGCTGCCCCCAGAGGTTCAGCAGGCCGAGCGCGATAATCAGGTAACTGACCGTCATCGGGGCGATGAGAACGCCGCGCATCAGCGCTGATGCGGGCAGCCGGTAGCGGGCAAGCGCGACCGCGGCGCAAAAACCCAGGATCAGGGCGATCGCGGATGAAATCAGGGCAACGACCAGCGAGTTCAGCAGCGCAGCCATCAGGCCCGCATCGGCCAGAACTTCGCGATACCACTGCAGCGTGATGCCTTTCAGCGGCGGCACAGGCAGACGCCCGTCCTGAAAGCTGAAAATCACCAACACGGCAACGGGCAGAAAAATGAAGCCGTAGAGGGCGCACATGTAAAGGGCGGACAGCGCTTTCATATCCGGTCCAGCCTGAGCCATCTGGCGCATGCCGCATAAGCCAGTGTGACAACCGCCATCAGGATCACCGACAGGGCGGACGCCATCGGGAAATTCCCCTGACGGCCAAGTTGCATCATGATGATCTGCGGCAGGGTCAGTTCGTTCCCGCCGCCAAGGATCTGGGGCGTGATGTAATCGCCAATGCACAGCACGAACGTCAGAAAAGCCCCCGTGATGACGCCGGGCAGGGTAAGGGGCAGGATGATGTGCCAGAACGTTCGCAACGGGCCGGCGCCCAGGTCTGCAGCGGCGCGGGCATAATTGGGGGGCAACTGGCGCAGGTTGGCGTAGATCGTCAGCGTCAGCAGCATGACGAAGAAATGCACGAACCCGATGACGGTGGCACTGCGCGTCGCCGAAATTTCAAGTGGCTCCGCGATCAGCCCGATACCAAGCAGCGCCTTGTTCAGCACACCGTTCTTGCCAAGAACCAGCAGCCAAGAGTACGAGCGGACAACGTACGATGTCCAGAACGGCAGGACCGCCAGCAGCAAGGCCAGACGTTGCCACCGGTCGGGCACGCGAAACGCGATGATCCAGGCCAGCGGGTAGGCGAGCAGGATGGAAACCGCCGTCACCGTAGCGGTAATTTCAAGGCTGATGGTCAGCCCTTTGAAGATTGCGGCATCGGCCCAGAAGCGGGCGTAGTTGTCAAAGAAGATCCCGTGTGCGACGACCCGCCCGTCCATCCGCGCAAACGACAGCGCAACCATGCCGGCAAAGGGCAGGATGAAGAACGCCAGCACCCACAGCAACGCGGGTGCCAGCAGGGCGACGGCGATGCGGCGCTCGCCTGTCATTCGGCCTGCAGCATTTCCGTCCACATGTCCTGCATCTGCTGGTCAAGGGCGGCATCTGCGACCGGGTAAAGCTGTGAACGCGCCAGATAGTCGGGCTGGTTGTCCCAGCGCAACACAGCCTTCTGGTCATCGGTCAGCATCTCGCCCGCCTTCTGGTTCGCAGGCATCCCCCAGAAACAGGCGCTGGTGGCAAGGTGAGCCTGCCCTTCGGGGCTGACGATATATTGCACGAACTGCAGGGCGGCCGCCTTGTTCCCGGACGCCTCCAGCACGCCAATGGACTGCGCCCAACGCAACGCTCCCTGTCTGGGGATGGTCCAGTCGAGGTTGGGATTGTCAGCCAGCAGAACAGCCGTCAGCCATTCGCCGCCGCCCACGATGATGTCCACCTCTCCGGTGGCAAGCGCTGTTTGGGATGAGACGACCCCGCCCACCTGTGCGGATGCGCGCCGCAGCGCCATCAGCGGCTCTTTCAGCGTGGCGAGCGTTTCGCTGGTCAGATCCACGGTGGGCAGACCGGCCCCGATTGCGGCCAGGCCGATGATCGGCACGTAGTAGTCATAGATCATCATCCGCCCATCGTACTTGCCCGAAGTCAGGCTGGCCCAATCCTCCATATCGGCGGGATCGACCTTGGTCCTGTCGAACGCGATGGTGTTGTAGCCGAATTTTTCGGTGACCGCATAGACCTTGCCATCACGCCCGTTCTGGTCGGCCATCACGACCTCGGCGAAGAAATCGGCGGTGGGCAGGGCATCGGCGGGAAGTTCGGCCAGCAGGCCAGCGTCAACCGCGCGGCCGACATCAACGCCGTCGATCACCATGACATCCCAGTCACCGGGTTGCGACTGTTCCAGAATGGCAAGCCCGGCGGCCGTCCCTTCGTATTCCTTGACGTTCACGGTGATGCCGGTTGCGGCGGTAAAGGGTTCGAGCAGGGCCGCGTCGGTATGATCGCACCACACCAGCGCGTTGATTTCCTGGGCGACGGTCGGGGTCGCCGCCATGATGGCAAGGACGGATGTTGCAAACAGACGCATCGGACTCTCCATGTCGGGTTGGCTCTTTCGGACCTTGTCAGAAGAATGGAGTTCGTTCATTTTTGAAGTCAACATCAAATATTGGGCGAAATGCAAATGGGGCTGAGGGCGCGGCAAAAGGCAGACCGGACCGAGCGGATCATTGCGGCGGCAAGCGGCATGTTTCGCGCGGATGGTTTTGACGCCGCCCGTATGGAAGTGATCGCGGCAGAGGCAGAGGTGTCGCCCGGAACGGTGTATAACTATTTCCCGACAAAGAGGGATTTGCTGGTCGCCATTGTCAGCCGTGAAGTGGCCGAGGTGCTGGCAGCGGGCGAGGCGGTGGTAGCCAACCCGCCTGCGGATGTGGCAACGGCGATTGCAGCACTGGTGCATGGCTACTTTGACCATTCGCTGATTTATCTGTCGAAAGAGATGTGGCGCACGGCGATGGCCATGACGATCCAGTCACCCGATTCGCTGTCGAGCCAGCACTACATGGATTTTGACCAGCGGCTGCGCGGACAAGTGGTGGCGCTGATTGCGGCGCTGCAGGCGCGCGGGCTTGTGCGGGCGGGTTGTGACCCCGTCGCAATGGGTGCGGTGATTTTTCACAACCTTGATGCGATGTTCCGCGGGTTTGTCACGTCGTCTCAGGGGCTGGATGACCTGAAGGCCGATGTCGATGCACAGCATGCGGCGCTGGTGGGGCTGATCGCGGTCTAGCGATTCATTTTTGCTGAAAACGCGGGCACCGTGCCGCCTTGTTGGACGCGATGTGCCCGTAGCCTGAATATGGCCGTGCCCTTGCGCGCCTGTCGCTTGCCGCGGGGTGCGCCGCATCGGTGAGATAGCGACATGACCATCCGACAGCCGATCATCCATCAGCGCGCGACCGGTTCCGCCTTTGCTGGTCTGGCGCAGGCGGGCCGTTCTGTGCGGCTGACCGACCTGCGCCAGCAGGGATCGGCCAAGGTGATCCTGCCGCATGTCGGTGCCGTGCCCGAGGTGGTGTTTCTGAACACCTCCGGCGGACTGACCGGCGGGGATCGGCTGTCATACCGGGCCGCGCTGGGCGATGGCGTGCGGGCGGTGGTCACCACCCAGACGGCAGAGCGGGCGTATCTCGCGACAGACGGTCTGGCCGAGGTCAGTGTGCACCACGCGGTGGGCACGGGTGGCTGGCTCGATTGGTTGCCACAGGAAACCATTCTGTTTGACGGCGCTGCCTTGCACCGCACGACGCGCGTGGATCTTGGCGCAGATGCGGGCTGTCTGCTGCTGGAGGCAGTCGTCCTTGGGCGCGCGGCGATGGGCGAAACCGTGCGCTCGGTGCAGTACCGTGACCGGCGCGAGGTCTGGCAGGCCGGACGGCCCCGCCTGGTGGAGCCTTTGGCCCTGGATCACGATGCGCTACAGGCGGGGGTGGCGGGTATGGCGGGCGCGCGGGCCTTTGCGTCGGTAGCGCTGGTGGCGCAGGGGGCGGAAGATGCGCTGGGCCCTGTGCGGTCGGTGTTGGGCGACAGGGCTGCGGCAAGCGGGTTTGACGGCAAGTTGATGGTGCGGATGATGGCCGCCGATGGCTGGCCCTTGCGACAACAGATCGTGCGGGTGCTGGCGGTGCTGCGCGGGGTTGCCTTGCCGCGTGTCTGGCAGATGTGAGGGGCCATGAATTTGACGCCACGCGAAAAGGACAAGCTGCTGGTCAGCGTCGCCGCAATGGTCGCGCGGGGCAGGCTGGCGCGCGGCGTCCGGCTGAACCATCCCGAGGCCATTGCGCTGATCACGGATTTCGTCGTCGAAGGCGCGCGCGATGGGCGATCGGTTGCCGATCTGATGGCGGCCGGGGGGCACGTGATTGCGCGCGCGCAGTGCATGCAAGGGGTGCCCGAGATGATCCATTCCGTGCAGGTCGAGGCAACGTTTCCGGATGGAACGAAGCTGGTCACCGTGCATCATCCGATAAGGTAGGTGCCAATGATCCCCGGTGAAATCTTCCCCGCCGCTGGCGACATTACCCTGAATGCGGGGTTGCCGCAGATCACGCTGTTGGTGGCCAATACCGGCGACCGCCCGGTGCAGGTCGGCAGCCACTATCACTTTGCTGAAACAAACGTCGGGTTATCCTTTGATCGGGACGCGGCACGCGGCATGCGGCTGGACATCGCGGCGGGCACCGCGATGCGGTTCGAGCCGGGCCAGACACGCGAGGTACGGCTGGTGCCGTACGGCGGTCTGCGGCGGGTGTACGGTTTCAATGCCTGCGTAATGGGAGAGCTATAGATGAAAAGAACGCGCGATCTGATGGCGTTGTCGATGAAGACCGGAATGATGCTGGGCCAGGCGCAGATGGTCATTGCCATGCGGATGATGGGCATGGCAGGCGCGTGGAACGTCACGCCTGCAGAAAACAAGCGCATGGTGGACGAGAAAAAGGCGACCGCCGTCGCATCGGGCAATGCAATGGCGAAGGCGGCATTGGCGGGCAAAGACCCGGTCGCGGTGGCCATGGCGGGCTTGCAGCCCGTCGCGCGGCGGACCAAGGCGAATGCGAAGCGGCTGGCCAAACGCGGCCCAAAGGGAGGGACGTAGATGCCTGTCACCATCCCCCGCGCGACCTATGCCGACATGTATGGACCCACGACCGGAGACCGGGTGCGTCTTGGCGATAC
>JAYSSN010000020.1:0-5318 GCA_043720555.1 Rhodobacterales bacterium
GTGGACGAACCGATGTTCGCTTCAAAGATCTCGCCGTAGTTGCCGGCGGCCATGATGGCACGCTTGGCGAACTCGTTGTCGAGACCGATCTTGACGCCCATGTCGCCTTCCAGGCCCAGCAGACGCCGGATTTCCGGGTTGGTGGAGCTGGACGCCACCTCTTCGACGTTGGCGGCCGTGATGCCGAACTCTTCTGCCATCACCAGCGCAAAATAAGTCCAGCGGACGATATCGCCCCAGTTGTTGTCGCCATGGCGCACAACCGGACCGAGCGGCTCTTTCGAGATGATTTCCGGCAGAATGACGTGATTTGCCGCATCCGCCATTGTCGCGCGGCTGGCTGCCAGCCCCGAGGCATCCGTCGTGTAGGTATCGCAGGCGCCGGCCAGATACTGGGCCGCTGCTTCGCTGTCGTCCGCCACGGTGACGGGCGTGTAAGTCATGTTGTTGGCCTTGAAGAAGTCCGCAAGGTTCAACTCGGTCGTCGTGCCGGTCTGGATGCAGACAGTCGCACCATCAAGCTCTTTGGCCGATGACACGCCCAGCTCTTTCTTCACCATGAAGCCCTGGCCGTCATAGTAGTTTACAGCCACGAAATCGAACGCAAGCTCGCTGTCGCGCGAGAATGTCCAGGTGGAGTTGCGGACCAGCAGATCCACTTCGCCTGACGACAGCGACGTAAAGCGGGTTTCGCCGGTGGTCGGCACGAACTGCACCTTCGTCGGGTCCGACAGAACAGCGGCTGCGAGCGCGCGGCAAAGCGACACGTCAAAGCCCTGCCACTCACCGTTTGCATCCGGGGCACCGAAACCGGTCAGACCGGTGTTCGACCCGCAGATCAGTTCGCCACGCGCCTTCACGGCTTCCAACGTGCTCTGGGCAGATGCGACACCCGCGAGCAATGCGGTTGCGGCAAGCGTGCCAAGGAATACGGATGTTTTCATGGATACCTCTTCCTGAATTCCCGCCATCAATGGGCGGTGATTATGTAGCGCCGCGACCTGCGGCAGCACCTGTGATGTAGAGGGCTTCCCCCACGCAAGCAATAGTTTCGGACAAAGCGTTCGCCGTGGTCAAGCCACTGCCTGAATAATCAGGATTTTCTTTTCAACTCAATACCTTTGACGATGCTCTTTGCAGTCGGAAAGCCGACTGCACAAAGCCTGGTCAGGATTGTGACCCGCACAATGCATAGAATCGCCCGGCCTGCTGCAATGCCGCGCGGCGCAACACTTCCAGTGCGGCGGCGTCTGCGTCGCTGCCCCATTGTTCTGCCTGCCATATTTCGTCGATGCGGCTCAGCGTCCAGGCGGCTTCCGCCGTCAACCGACCTTCCGTGACGGCAAGCGCAAGGATCAAAGAGCCGGTGATTGCCACAAGATCATGCAAGGCCGTGACCTGAAATGGCGTCATCGCCGCCACGCATGTGCGCAGCGCCGCAAGACTTGCTGCAGGCTGTGCCACATGCACGACCCCCGTCGTGACGATCAGCGGGGCATGCAGCGTCTGAGCCGCCCAGTCCAGCAGAGGGTCCCACCCTTGCTGTTGGCGCACAACCAGCGCCGCTGGCCCGTCCGCCCGGTAGCACAGAAGATCGGTGCCGCCATATGCGGCCAGCAGCCCCACCACCTCGGCAAACTGGGTGGCGACCTTGTCCAGCGCCGAATTTGCTGCCCGCGTTACCGGCATCGTTTCGGGGCGCACGCGGCCCTCCTGCGCCTGCCATTCGGCGGCAGATGCCTGCGCCATGGCAATCGTGGGCATCACCAGCAACGCCTTCAGCGGCGTTTTCACCGCGCGTCCGTCCAGCCGCACGGTATAGCCGCCGGGGGCAGTCTCAACCGTCGCGTCAGTCCAGAACCGTTTGGCCGCCCATCCGCTCATGCGTCACCGAAAGGGTCCGCCGGCACATCATTCTCGCCCCAATCCAGCGTTTTCCACGTGCGCGCCATGTGCTCGGGCAACGGTGCCGTAAAGGTCATCATCGCCTTGGTAATGGGGTGTTCAATTGTCAGGCTACGGGCATGCAGATGCAGCTTGCGGCTGATGTCGCCGCCGATGCTCGCGCCCCAGCCGTCACCTTCGTTTTCTGTGCTGCTGCCACCATACTTGCCATCCCCGATGATCGGATGCCCGATCTCGGCCATGTGCGCGCGCAACTGGTGGGTACGGCCAGTGACGGGTTCCAGCGCCATCCACGACAGGCGGCTGCCCAGAAACCACAGCACGAAATAATCGGTCTGCGCGCGTTTCGCATCGGGATATTCGGCCATCTTGGCGGGATGCACGCATTGCATCTTTTCGCCCTCGCCGCCGCGCCCGTGGCCCGGCGCCTTCATCAGCCCGTACTTGATGCTGCCCTTGCGCGGATGCGGCACACCCGCCACCGCTGCCCAGTAAATCTTGCGCGTGTTACGATGCCGCAGCGCCTCGGACAGCGCCCGCGCGATCCGGTCGGTGCGCGCCAGCATCAACAGCCCGGAGGTATCCTTGTCGAGCCGGTGTACCAGCTTCGGCTTGTCCTTGAACCCGAACTTCAGCGCGTCGGCCAGCGCATCGACGTGCCGCTCACCCAGGCCCGACCCGCCCTGGCTGGGCAGTCCCGGCGGCTTGTTCAGGATGATGATGTGTTCATCCTTCCACAGCACCGCATTCTGGATCATCTTGGTATCGGCCGCCGAAATCCGGCTTTCCGCCGTACGCGCCGGGGCCTCGCCATCCGGCAAAGGCGGCACGCGGATCGTCTGGCCAGGTACGATGCGGTCCGATGCCCTGGCCCGTGCGCCATCGACCCGCACCTGGCCCGTGCGGCACATCTTTTCCACCGCCCCCTGGGTCAGTTGGGGAAACCGCCGCTTGAACCATTTGTCCAGCCGCTGCTCGCCCTCATCCGCCGATACAGTCAGTGTTTTGACGCCGCTCATGTGATCGACCTTGCGATAAAGGCCCCAAGCGCGAGTGCTGCGAGGGACAGAATGACGGAGGCGGCCACGTAAACACCCGCCTGCGCCGCATCGCCCCGTTCCCAAAGCGTGATGGCATCCAGCGAGAAAGCCGAGAAAGTGGTGAAACCGCCAAGGATGCCGGTCAGAAAAAACGGCGACAGCGTGCTGCCCCGCCCGGTCAGGATGACGAAAAGCACGCCCATGGCAAAACTGCCGACGATGTTCACCGCGAGCGTGCCCATGGGAAAGCCCGGCCCGACGGCACGCGCCGCGGCCAGCACGGCTGCATAGCGCGCAACCGCCCCGATGGCACCACCGACGGCAACTTGGGACAGGGTCCAGATCATGCGCTGTCCTTGCGGGTGGGCTGGCGAATTGTCAACAGGCTGACGGGTCCGAAGCCCTGTCTGCAATCCCCGCCACCGACCGACCGCGCACCCCCAAATGCCGCCAGGCATGCCCAAACGGGCTTTTCGTAAGTCCGTATAACGCACCGGTATGAACTAAGGCGTCCCATCGTTGACGGCCATCAACTCTTTCGCTTTTCCCGCAGCTTGGTAAAGTACTCCATCCGCTTCTTCAGTTCCCGCTCAAATCCGCGTTCCGGCGGCATGTAATAAACCGGCCGCTTCATGCCTTCGGGAAAGTAATTCTGTCCGGAAAACCCGTCTTCCGCATCATGGTCATACGCATACCCCGCGCCATAACCGATTTCCTTCATCAACTTGGTCGGTGCATTGCGGATATGTTTTGGCGGCGGCTCGCTCCCGGTCTCCCGCGCCGCCATGCGGGCCGCTTTGTAGGCGGTGTAGACCGCGTTTGATTTTGGCGCGAGTGCCAGGTAAACCACCGCCTGCGCCAGCGCGAGCTCCCCTTCCGGACTGCCCAGCCGCTCATAGGTTTGCCAAGCCTCCAGACACACCGCCTGCGCTTGGGGGTCGGCCAGACCGATATCCTCCACCGCCATCCGGGTGATCCGGCGTGCAAGGAAACGCGGGTCTTCGCCGCCCTCCAGCATCCGCGCGAACCAGTACAGGGCGGCGTCCGGATCAGACCCGCGCACCGATTTGTGCAGGGCGGAAATCAGGTTGTAATGTTCCTCCCCGGATTTGTCGTACTTGCTTGCCCGCCGCATCAACCGTGTCGCCAGCGCCTCACGACCCAGCAACGCGTCCAGCTTCCACGCTGCCACCTGCTCGATCAGGTTCAGCAGCGCCCGCCCGTCGCCATCCGCCATCTCCAGCATCGCCTCGCGCGCCTCACCGGTCAGCGGCAGCGCGCGACCCAGCTCTTTCTCTGCCCGCTGCGCCAGCAGTTCCAGATCGGTCAGCGTCAATCGCTCCAGCACGATCACCTGCGCCCGCGACAGCAAAGCTGCGTTCAACTCGAACGACGGATTCTCGGTGGTCGCCCCGACCAGCAGGATCGTGCCATCCTCCATGTAAGGCAGAAATCCATCCTGCTGCGCCTTGTTGAAACGGTGGACTTCATCAACGAACAGCAGCGTCCCCTGCCCGTTCTGCCGCCGGATTTTCGCGGATTCAAACACCTTCCGCAAATCCTGCACACCCGTGAATATCGCCGAAATCTGCACAAAGCTCAGATCGGACTCATCCGCCAGCAACCGCGCTATGGTTGTCTTGCCGACGCCCGGCGGCCCCCACAGGATCAGCGATGACAGACTGCCCGCCGCCAGCATCGCGCCCAGCGGCCCGTGCGGCGACAGCACATGCGCCTGCCCGATGACGTCGGCCAACCGGCGCGGGCGCAAGCGGTCCGCCAAAGGGCGGGGCGCGTCATGGGCGGGCTTGGGGGTGTCAAACAGATCGGCCATGAATGCAGCCTATCGGGGGAATGCGCCGCTGAAAATGACAAAAGCCCGCCATCGGGCGGGCCTTTGCGGGATCGGGAAACCCGATCTTACTCAGCAGCGTCCTCGGCTGCGGTGCGGGCGTGGTCGGCGGCACCCTTGGCCGACGGGTCACGGTCCACAAACTCGATGATCGCCATCGGGGCCATGTCGCCATAGCGGAAGCCGGCCTTCAGAACCCGGACGTAACCGCCCTGACGTTCCTTGTAGCGTGGCCCGAGAATGGCGAACAGGCGCTCGGTGTGCATGTCCTGTTTCAGTTGGGCATGCGCCTGACGGCGTGCATGCAGATCGCCGCGCTTGGCCAGCGTGATCAGCTTTTCGATGATCGGGCGCAGTTCTTTGGCCTTTGGCAGCGTGGTCTTGATCTGTTCGTGTTCAATCAAAGACCCGGCCATGTTGGCGAACATCGCTTTGCGGTGTTCGTGGGTCCGGTTCAGTTTGCGGTAACCGCTGGAGTGACGCATGTGATTTTCCTATCGTCGTTTGTTTTGCTTTGTCCG
>JAYSSN010000021.1:0-5316 GCA_043720555.1 Rhodobacterales bacterium
GCGGTTTCCACGCGCGTGTTTGAACGGACCGAGGCTGCGCGCCAGGTGCATGATGGGCTGACCCTGCGGCGGGGCGAGCATCGGTTGCTCTCTGAAGAAGAGCAAACCGCGCTGGCCGCGGAAAGTGCAGCACTTGTGGCAGAAAATGCGGCTGCCATCGCAGAACGGACCAAGCTGCAGGCAGATATGGAGCGCCATGCCCGCCATGCCGAAGCGGCCCGTCAGGTTGATCTAGCCGCGGGGATGGAATCCGCCGCGCTTGTCGGGTTGGCCGCAGCGGTCCCGCAACGTGAGAGACTGGCTTTGATCGACAGGGCTGATCCGCTGCGGCCGCTTTGGACGAGGGCAAAGGAGGCCACGGCACGCATGGCAGCCGCCACGGCCACCCTTGAAACCAAGCGTGGCCGTCGCAGTGAGGCGGAAGCGCGGGCCGAGGAATTGCGCGAGGCAGCAACTCTGTTCTCGGCCGACTTTGCCGCCAAAGAAGCCGAGTTCAAGGTTCTGGGTCCACAGTGGGATGAAGCGGCGGCGCTGGATTCAGAGATTTTATCGGCTGCAACCGAACTGACAACGGCACAATCCACCGCCGATTCAGCGGAGGCGGAAGCCAAGATCGCAGGAGACGCCCTGACCGACTTGCGCGCTGCGGTCACGCAGGCGGAAGCCGATTTATCTGAGGCGGATGCCGAGATCGCTGAGCTTGCGACAGCACTGCCCCTTGCCGATCGTTGGGAACAGGTCCGGGCAGATATCGGGGCGCATACCGCGGCGCAGGCCGCAGCAGCCAAGGCGGAAACGCAGGCTCTTGATGCCGAAGAGAAGCTCGGGGCGCTGCGGGCACAGGTCGACGGCTTGACCGCAGCCATCACGGAGGGAAGCGACAAGGAAGTCGCCCTTCAAGGTGAGGCCGCCCAGCTTTCCGCGCAGATAACCGCCTTGGAACTCAAGCATCCTGTGCAGGCATCGCGCCAACTGGCGGATCTGGCAACAGCCCTTGGCGGACTCCACCGCGCAGGGGAGGACCATGCCACCGCCAAGCGCGATCGGGCCTTGGCGGTGGCCCAAGAACAGGCTGGCATCGCAGGTGCAACCGTGGCAACCGCAGCAATCGCTAGCGCGGTCGAAGCAGTAATCCGGGCAGAGGCCCAAGTTGCCGTCCTTATTGCCCCCTCACAGCAGGCCGACCTTGCCTCATCGGACGTGGCGCGAAACCTGCGCCTGCATCTGGAACCCGGCACGCCCTGCCCTGTCTGTGGTTCTGCCGAGCACCCGATCCATGCCGATGCGGCCTTGGCAGATCTGGCGGCGCGGTTGCGGACAGATCTGGCTGCCGCCCGGACGGAAGCGCAGAGAGCTCGCGCGGCGCAAATGGAGGCAGAGCGGCAACGCGCCATACATGATGCCCAGTCTGCGCAGGCCAAGACGATGATCGCCTTGACCGCCGCCCGCCTCGAAAAAGCCAAAGGCGAATGGACCGCGGCACGGTCACAAGCCCTCGCCCATCCCGGTTGCCCTGATGGCCTTCCCGAAACTCCGGACGAAGAGCAGAGTGCAGTCGGGGCTGCGCAATTGCACATCACTGCCGCACAGCAGGTCGCGGCGCAGGCACAGGATCGCCTTGGCCAAATGCGCAAAGATCTGGCCACAATGGCAAGTCGCCGGGACGCCATCCAGGATGACCTGAAGACGAAGGCCAAAGACCGGGACGCCGTGACAACCGCGAAGACTGACGCCGACCGCATGCTCAGCCTGGCCCGGCAAGCGGCACAAAATCATCTGGCGACAGCGCAACGGCATGCATCCGCAGTCGGTCCATTCTTGGTGCCGCTGGAAGAGGCTGGCGATGCCCTGAATGATCCGGAGCTATTGGATCGATTGGGAATTCTGGTTGGCCGCGTCACCAAGGCGCGCGAAGCCCAAAGAGCGTCCAAGGATCTCTTGGCGCAGCTTGCCCCGCAGGTCTCTGGGCAGGTCAGCAAGACGGATGCCGCGCTGCAGTTGGCGGACCGCGCGCGAAAAGATGCAAAAGCCCGGCAACTCGTTCTGATCAACTTGCGCCAAAGACGGGCTCCGCTCCTTGGCGGGGAGCCTACCTCGGCGCATCGCACGCGTTTCAACGACAACCGTAAGGCGGCACTGGTCGCGCGTGATGACGCACAGAAGGCCTATGCCGAAGCCTCGAACCAGGCCGTTGCTGCGGTCACCGAGCAGCAATCTGCAGAGGCGGACCTGTCTTCAGCAGAAAACATGGCTTCGGTTGCGACGACGGAATTTGATCAGAGACGGTCAGACCTCGGCCTTTCGGTAGAGGATCTGGAAACCCTGTTCGCTCTGGGGCGCGATGAGGTTCAGGCAATGCGCGATCATCTGCGCGGCCTTGATGACGCCCTGACCGCCGCCCGCGCTGCCCTGAACGAACGCAAGCTAGATCTCTTGCGTCATCAACAAGATCTTCCCGAGACCCCGGCCGATGACTTGCGCACTCGCATCGAGGCGATTGACGCTGCCACGGTGCTGCATCAACAGCGGCAAGGCGCCATTGAAAACCAGATCGCCATCGATGCCGAAAGCCGAGAGAAACTTGCCGGGTTGGAAGCGGAGATTGCCAAAGCCCGCGCCGAACTCGATGTCTGGCGGGCGGTCAATGCCGCGGTTGGATCCAAGAACGGGGATCGCTTTGCCCGTTTCGCACAATCAATCACCCTCGATGTGCTGGCAGACAGCGCAAATCGCCACCTCGCAGACTTGAACCCGCGCTATCGCTTGCGCCGCGCAGCCGACCTCGCCCTGCAGGTGGAAGACATCGACATGGGCGGCGAGGCCAGGGCAACGCGTAGTCTTTCAGGTGGGGAGCGTTTCCTCGTCTCCCTTGCCCTCGCACTGGCCCTGTCCCGAATGGGCAGCAAGGGCGGCTTGGCCGCGACATTGTTCATCGACGAGGGCTTCGGCTCCCTCGACGCCGCCAGCCTCGACCTCGCCATTGACGCTCTGGAAGGTCTGCAATCGCAGGGCCGACAGGTCGGCGTGATCAGCCATGTCGAGGCCATGAAAGATCGCATCCCGGTCCGCATCACGGTGACCAAACAAGGCGGCGGAAAAAGCGCTGTCAGGATTGCAGCGGACGGAACTACATGACGATTGCCAAAATCCTGTCGGAAGCGTCAGCATCGACGACACGTTCGACATCCTCGATGCAGATGCTAAGCACCATGCTTCCAGAACAATCGAGAGATGCGCGGCAATCCAGACAGAGTGCTCGTAATTGTTCGAAATCTCAAAGGCATGCCAGTTTTCTCTGATTTTCTAAGGACTTCGCGCCCTCTTGCTTCCACAGTGCTTCCACGGGTTTTGCAAACGCAAACACCGCCCCGGAGGGCGGCGCATAAGCATTTGATATGTTTGTATTTTTTGGTTTCGGGGACAGGATTTGAACCTGTGACCTTCAGGTTATGAGTCATGACAAACGAACCGTGAACAACCCCTCAGAACTGCGCTATCCTTCGCATTTTCCGTGGCTTGCCGCGCCCTGCCCCGCATCGCCTGTGCACGGACTTTCGCAACAATCCGCAGCGAACCCTTCCCTCTTGCTTCCACTGTGCTTCCGCACGGCCAACGATTGATGTTCCGGTAGCACCTGCATCAGCGAAGTTGCGGCTGCAGTTCCGTAGTATCGGCCCAGTCTTTGCCCGACATCAAGGCGCATTGCGCTGCGACGGGTCGCCGCAACGGCGGAGGTGCCGTTTTGACGGTGGATTTCAACCCGCGCCCCTCCATGGCCGACCGGATCAACGCATTGATCGACCCAGCACTCATCGCCGAGCGAGAGGCCACGCCGCCTCGGACCTATCTCGGCGCATCCCGGCTGGGGCATGCCTGCGAGCGCGCCTTGCAGTTCGAATTTGTGGGCGCGCCAAAGGACGAAGGCGCGGATTTCGGCGGTCGGACGCTGCGGATCTTCGAGATCGGTCACCAGCTAGAGGATCTGGCGATCCGCTGGCTGCGTGCGGCCGGGATCAACCTCTACACCAGCAAGGGCAATCGCCCCGATGGCGAGCAGTTCGGTTTTTCCGTCGCCGGAGGCCGCATTCGGGGCCATGTCGACGGGATCATTGCCAACGCCCCGGCTGCACTCGGTCTGCGCACCCCCGCGCTCTGGGAGTGCAAGACCATGAACGCCAAGAACTGGGCGCCTGCGTCAAGGACGGGGTCACCGTCTCCAAGCCGGTCTATGCCGCCCAGATCGCGATCTACCAGGCCTATATGGAACTTTCGGTGCCGGGGATTTCGGCCGCACCGGCGCTGTTCACCGCGATCAACAAGGACACGGCCGAACTGCATCATGAGCTGGTGCCGTTTGATGCGGCGCTCGCGCAGCGCATGTCCGACCGCGCGGTGCGGATCCTTCAGGCCACCGATGCAGGCGACGGATGCTAGCCTTGGTACATGTCCGACTGGCAACACATCGAGATCAACAACCACGGGACCATCGTGGTCCTGCGTCCGATCTCGGACGAGGGTCGGCAATGGTTCGAGGACAATGTCGGCGAACCTGAACCGGGCGGCATCTACACCTGCGACCCTCGAATGGCGCAGGACATCCTGCAGGCTGCCGCGCGCGATCTGCTGTCGATGCAATGAAATACCGTCGTCCTGCGGGGCGACGGCAATGGCATCTTCCGGGGGCGAGCGATCACGATGTAGAGGCAATTAGGCTGCATTAGCCCAGTCAGAAAAGTGACGCGAGGAGCCTGTTTCGCTGTAAACTGGATCAAAGTGCGGACGCGCTTTGGCCTTTCGCCCCATGATCACAGGCGCGGAATGCTGCAATTGAGGTGAACCCATGAAAAATGATCCAGCAACTGTCAGGTTCTTCTGCATCTTAGCTGCCGCGAAGGGGTTGGTGCTCGGGCTCTTTCTTGCTGTGGCCTCGCCAGCGGCCGCAACGCAGGAATACATCCTACCCACCTTGTTCGATGTGACGGACGTGGCAGCGAACGACGTGCTGAACATCCGTGCGGCCCCCGATGCCAGCGCCGAGATCATCGGGACACTTTCGCCCAACGCGCGCGATATCGAAGTCGTGGGCTATGATGAAACCGGGCGATGGGCGCGGATCAACACGGGTGAACGCAGCGGCTGGGCCGCTCTTCGCTATCTTGCTTACCAGGTCGATGTCTGGACCCCCGGAACCCTGCCGCCAACGCTGCATTGCCTTGGCAACGAGCCGTTCTGGTCATTCCGGCCAACGGGCGACAACGTGATGTTCTCCACGCCAGATGCGCCCGAAAGCATGATGCGGATCGAGCAGGTGCTGGC
>JAYSSN010000022.1:0-5310 GCA_043720555.1 Rhodobacterales bacterium
GCGCTGGCAACCGCGCAGGCTTGTCTTGCCTACACCAACCACACCCTGCTGCCCGAGGCGCTTGAACGCTGGGCCACCTACATGTTCGGCAACGTGCTACCGCGCCATATGCAGATCGTCGAACGCATCGACAGCTGGCATCGCCGCACCTACCCGTCACGGCCCCACTATGTGGGCATCGTGAAACATCACGAAGTGCGCATGGGCGAGCTTGCCTTCATCATGTCGCACAAGGTGAACGGGGTTTCGGCCCTGCATTCCGACCTTGTGAAGACCAACCTGTTTCCCGAACTGAACACCCTGCACCCGGGGCGCATCATCAACCAGACCAACGGCGTGACCCCCCGCCGCTGGCTGAAGATGGCGAACCGGCCCTTGGCAGGGCTGATCACCGATACGATCGGGACCGGCTGGGAAAGTGATCTTGACCGCCTGAAGGGCCTGGAAAAGCACGTCGATGACAACGGCTTCCGTGGCGCGTTTCATGCGGCAAAGCGGGTCAACAAGGTGGCGCTTGCCGACTGGATCGCCCAGACGCAGGGCGTGATCGTGTCGCCGGATGCCCTGTTCGACGTGCAGATCAAGCGCATCCACGAGTATAAACGCCAACTGCTCAATATCCTGGAGACGGTCGCGCACTGGTCGGCGATCCGTGCCAATCCTACCGCCAACTGGGTGCCGCGGGTCAAGATATTTGGTGGAAAGTCGGCCCCCGGTTATGCGGTGGCAAAGGAAATAATACACCTTATCAATGATGTGGCGACGGTTGTGAATGCTGATACCGTCACGGGTGATTTGCTGAAGATCGTCTATCCGCCAAACTATAACGTCAGCATGGCCGAACGCCTGATCCCGGCGGCGGACCTGTCCGAACAGATCTCGACGGCGGGGAAAGAGGCGTCGGGCACCGGCAACATGAAGTTCATGATGAACGGCGCGCCGACCATCGGCACGCTTGATGGCGCGAACGTCGAAATCCTGCACGAAGTCGGCGCGGAAAACTTCTTTCTTTTCGGCCTGACGACGGACGAGGTGGCAAAGCGCCGCGAAGATCCGGATCATTCCAAAAAAGCCATCGAAGGCTGCGCGCCATTGCAATACGTGCTGCAGATGATTGCCGAAGGGCGCTTTTCTCCCGGCCAGTCGGATCGCTATCATGATCTGGTGCATCGGATCTGGAACTACGACTATTTCCTCGTTGCAGATGATTTTGCTGCCTATCATGCTGAACAAAAGCGCGTTGATGCGGTCTATGCAGATCGTGCTGCGTGGGTCAGGATGGCCGCCCTGAATACGGCGCGGTCAGGCTTCTTCTCATCGGATCGCACGATCCGCAGCTACATGGACGAAATCTGGGGCGTCACGTCGGTAAAGTAATGTGACAGGCGCCTGACGGGGGAGGGAAAGCACCATGTCGGACCTGATAGACAAGGGCGCTGCCTGGGCGATTGCCGAAGGCCGTCACGGCGATCCGTTCGCCATTCTGGGCGTGCACAAGCGCGGCAAATGCGTGGTCACGGCCTTTGTGCCGGGTGCCGAAAAGCTGTGGGTGCTGACCGGCAAGGCGGGTAGAGCGACCGAGGCCACCATCGCCCACGGCATCCCCGGCCTGTTCGTGGCCGAACTGCCCAAAACATCCCCGTACCGGCTGCGCGCCGAAGGCCATGGCACAACGTGGGAGTTTGACGATCCCTTCGCGTTCGGCCCCGTGTTGGGCGAAATGGACGAATACCTGTTCAGCGAAGGTACCCACAAGCGTCTGTGGAAAGTGCTCGGCGCGCATCTGATGACCCATGAGGGCGTAGAAGGCGTGCATTTTGCCGTCTGGGCGCCAAACGCCGACCGCGTGTCGGTGGTGGGGGATTTCAACATCTGGGATGGCCGCCGCCACCCGATGCGCCGCCGCGGTGGCACGGGCGTGTGGGAAATATTCATCCCCGGTCTGCCAGAAGGCACCACTTACAAATACGAACTCCGCGGGCCGGGCGGGCAGTTGTTGCCCTTGAAGGCCGATCCGGTCGGATACGGCTCTGAACATCCGCCCGCAAACGCCTCGGTGGTCAGGAAAATCGGTGGCGAGTGGCACGATGCAATCTGGATGCAGGACCGTGCCGCGCGTCACAGCGTGGATGCCCCGATATCCGTCTACGAGGTGCATCTGGCCAGCTGGAAACGCGCGCCCGGTGACCGGATGCTCAGCTACCATGAACTCGCCGATCAACTGGTCGATTACGTGGCCGACATGGGCTTTACCCATATCGAACTGATGCCGATCAGCGAATACCCCTTTGACGGATCATGGGGCTATCAGCCCGTGGGCCTGTTCGCCCCCACCATCCGCCACGGCACGCCCTCGGAATTCCGCGCCTTCATTGATGCCGCACATCGCAGGGGCGTGGGGGTAATGCTGGACTGGGTGCCGGGGCATTTCCCGACCGACGCGCATGGTCTGGGCCAGTTTGACGGCACACCCCTGTATGAGCATGCCGACCCGCGTGAAGGCTTTCATCAGGACTGGAACACCCTGATTTTCAACTATGGCCGCACCGAAGTGCAGAACTACCTCGTGTCCAACGCGCTTTATTGGCTTGAGGAGTACCATCTCGACGGCCTGCGGGTGGATGCCGTCGCCTCCATGCTCTACCGCGACTATTCCCGCACGGAAGGCCAGTGGGTACCCAACAAGGACGGCGGGCGCGAGAATTACGAGGCGATCTCCGTCCTGCGCAACATGAACATCGCGGCCTATGGCGAGGTGCCGGGGATCGTCACGGTGGCCGAGGAAAGCACGGCGTTTCCTGGCGTGTCGCGGCCTGTGAACCACGGCGGCCTCGGGTTTGGTTTCAAATGGAACATGGGTTGGATGAATGACACCCTGTCCTACATGCAGAAAGACCCGATCTACCGCCGCCATCACCACCACCAGATGACCTTCGGGCTGCATTACGCATGGTCCGAAAACTATATCCTGCCGATCAGCCATGATGAGGTCGTGCATGGCAAAGGCTCCATGCTGTCCAAGATGCCCGGCAATGCGTGGGAAAAATTTGCCAACCTGCGGGCCTATTACGGGTTCATGTGGGCGCATCCTGGCAAGAAGCTGCTGTTCATGGGTCAGGAGTTTGCACAGGGTGCCGAATGGAACCACAAACAAAGCCTTGACTGGCATCAGCTTGATCTGGCCGAACACAAGGGCGTGCAGTCGCTGGTCCGCGACCTGAACCGCATCTACCGCGAAACACCCGCACTGCATGTGAATGACGTGCGCGCAGAGGGCTTTGCGTGGATCGAATCCAACGATGCGGACGCCTCGGTCTATGCCTGGGTCCGCAAGGGCGGGGCCAAAGACAAGATGGTGGTCGCGGTCGTGAACATGACACCGCTGGAGCGCAGCTATCGGCTGGGCCTGCCTGCAGCGGGGCGGTGGGAGGAACTGCTGAACACCGATGCAGGTCTCTACGGCGGCGGCAACCGGGGCAACGCGGGGGGGGTCGCCACGGAACCGACGGCATGGCACGGGCAGGCGCAATCGGCACTTGTCACCTTGCCGCCCCTGTCGGCCATCTATCTGAAACAGGGATAATCGCGCGGGGCCAACCCCGCGCTTCAGGGAGGGAACGATGAAGCAACGACCGAATGCGCGACTGTCGTCACAAGCCATGGCCTTCGTGCTGGCAGGGGGGCGGGGCAGCCGGCTGAAAGAATTGACAGACCGGCGTGCCAAACCGGCCGTCTATTTCGGCGGCAAGACCCGGATCATCGACTTTGCGCTGTCGAACGCGCTGAATTCCGGCATCCGCAAGATGGCGATCGCTACGCAGTACAAGGCCCACAGCCTGATCCGCCACATGCAGCGGGGCTGGGGATTTTTCCGGGCGGAACGGAACGAGTATCTGGATATCCTGCCCGCCTCGCAGCGCGTCGCCGAAAACAAATGGTATCTGGGTACCGCTGATGCTGTTACGCAAAACATTGATATTGTTGATGATTATGACATAGAATACGTGGTGATCCTGGCGGGTGACCACATCTACAAGATGGATTACGAACTGATGCTGCGCCAGCATGTGGATACCGGCGCGGACGTGACTATTGGCTGCCTGACCGTCCCGCGGATGGAGGCGGTGGCCTTTGGCGTGATGCATGTGGACAAGGATATGCGGATCACGCAGTTCCTGGAAAAACCGAAAGATCCACCCGGCATTCCGGGTGATCCGGGCAATGCTCTCGCCTCGATGGGGATCTATGTCTTCAACTGGAAATTCCTGCGCGAATTGCTGATCAAGGATGCAGATGATCCCAATTCATCGCATGACTTCGGCAACGACATTATCCCTGATATCGTGAAGAACGGCAAAGCCGTGGCGCACAAGTTTGCCGACAGTTGCGTGCGGTCGGGGCTGGAGAAAGAGCCCTACTGGCGCGATGTCGGCACCGTGGATGCCTTCTGGCGCGCCAACATCGATCTGACGGATTTCGTGCCGGAGCTGGATCTGTACGACAACAGCTGGCCGATCTGGACCTATTCCGAAAGCGTGCCACCCGCGAAGTTCATCCATGATGAGGAGGGGCGGCGCGGCATGGCGATATCATCGCTGGTTTCGGGTGATTGCATCGTGTCGGGGACGGAAGTGCGCAATTCGCTGCTGTTCACCGGGGTGCGCACCCACAGCTATGCTTCCCTCGATCACGTTGTAGCCTTGCCTTATGTGGACATCGCGCGCAAAGCCCAGCTGCGCAACTGCGTGATCGACCGGGGGGTGCAGATCCCGGAAGGTCTGGTGGTGGGCGAGGATGCGGACGACGATGCAAAATGGTTCCGGCGTACTGAAACCGGCATTGTGCTGGTGACGCAGGACATGCTGAACGCGCGGGCGAAAGCCAAGGGTTGACAGGGCAGGACCGGGGGGCTGTCTGCCCCCCAAGGACAGTGGTTTCTTGAACCAATGGCGAAACCGCTGTCTAACCCCGAGGATACTTTTAGACAGAAAATGGGGCGATCAGATGAAAACGCGCGGGCGGGTATTGTCAGTGGCCTCGGAATGCGTGCCGCTGGTGAAAACGGGCGGCCTGGCGGATGTGGTGGGTGCGCTGCCCGGCGCGCTGGCCGCCGTGGGATGGGACATGAAAGTGCTGCTGCCCGCGTATCGGTCATTGCGCGCAGGGATTGCCGGTTGGCCCGTGGTCTGGCGCGAGGACGACCTCTGGGGCGGCCCCGGTGTTGTGAAAGCAGGCGAGGTGGCGGGGATATCCGTGTTGCTGCTGGACGCCCCGCATCTTTATGACCGCGAGGGCGGGCCATACTCCGGC
>JAYSSN010000023.1:0-14886 GCA_043720555.1 Rhodobacterales bacterium
TGAAGGCACGGCTCGGCATGGTGGCGCGGTTGCATGAGCAAACCGAACTGAACGCGGCGGCCGTCACGGCCCAGTCATCGTCGCCCTATGATATCGAACCCGCATATGAATTCAGCGAACCCCTGGTGCTGCCCAATGTTGACCGGCTGATAAGCTATGTCGCGATGGAAAATTACCTGCTGACGCTCGGCCTGAAGCGAAGCCATTCGTTGCGCGCGTTTGCCGTGCAGGTGGAAAACGCCTACGTTTTCTATGCAACCGACAACCGGACCTCATTCGTCAACATGATCGGCGATGTGGCAAGCGCCGTTCTGGAGGGCCTGAAAACCGAAGACGTGCTTTTTGCCTATGCCGGCAGCGGCACATTTGTGTGCGTTGCCCGCGGCGAAATGCGGCTCGATGCGGAAGATCTGGCATTGTCGGCCAATCTTGCGCTGGCGACATTCAACGATCTTTACGCGGCCGAACAATTGCCCGCGCCCATTCTGCACTTTGGCGAAGTGGTGCGCAGTTCCGCATTCGGCCTGTCCCGGCCATCGAAGTTGCCCGAGCTGGCAATTTCCATGCTTCAGGGCGCGATCTATAAAAGTAACAGTATCCGCCCAAAGCTGAAGGCGTTCTGAGCATGATCGCTGATCAGAAGGTTGCCGATAGCGGCCCCGTATCCGCAGCCAAGACAGCGTTCGACCCGGCCTTGGGTGCAATCCGCCTTCGCTTCATCGAGACGATCACACCCCGGCTGCTGCAGTTTGAAAACCTCAAGCAGACTTACATGGCCCAGCCTGACCACCTGCAGGCCCTGACGGCCATGGGCGATCTTGCGCACAAGATAACGGGCGTGGCCGACACGCTGGGATTCAGTGAAATCGGGCAATGCTCGACCATTGTTGATCGTCAGATTTCACGGGGGATCGCGGACAATAATTCCGCATCTGCAATCTGGGATCGCGCCAAGGATTCGCTCGAGCGGCTTTTGGACGCCATGGAGGCCGCGCTTGACGCCTGATGGCGGGAATTCCCGGTGCGACGGTCAGCCGGTTTCCAGCAGCGAGTGGATCGCGTGCGCCAGATCTTTTGATGATATCGGTTTGCCGATGCAGGCATCGAACCCGAGCGACAGATACTGGCTGATCTGATAGGGCATCACATTTGCCGTCACGGCGATCACGGGCGTGCGCGCCCGGCCCGTCAACGATTCCCGTTCGCGGATCTTCTGAACGGCGGCTTTGCCATCCATCACCGGCATCGCGATATCAAGAAGCAGCGCATCGAACGTCCCTTGGTCCCATGCGGCCAGCGCTTGCGAGCCGTCTTTGGTGCTGACACTTGTCGCACCCAGATGCCGCAGCAGATGCCCCAGCACCATGCAGTTTGTTTCATTGTCATCTGCAATCAGAACATGCCGCCCCGTCAACGCAATGGCGCGGTCGTTCTCTTGCACATCAGGTCCGCGCGGTGCCGCATCGATCGCCAGCGGCAGTGCTATGACCATTGTGGTGCCCACGCCCACTTCGGACGTTACCGTCATCTGCCCGTTCATCATCTCGACCAGTGATCGGGTAATGGCCATTCCCAATCCGGTACCGCCGTATTTGCGCGTGATCGACGAATCCGCTTGTACGAATTCATCATGGACATGCGCCAGCTGCTCTGCGGTCATGCCGATGCCCGTGTCGCTGACCTCGATCACGAAGGGTTGTCCCGGTTTGCCCTTAAAGCAGACGCTCACATGTCCCTTTTCAGTGAACTTGATCGCGTTGCTGATAAGATTGTTCAGGATCTGGCGCAGCCGATGGGGATCGCCGATGCGCGGTCGCTCGGCCCCCATGCCCAGAACAACGTCGAATGACAAGCCTTTTTCATCTGCGCGCAGACGGTGCAGTTCCTCTACTCTGGCGGCGAGTTCGGCCGGATCGAATGGCAGAAGTTCCAGTTGCAGCTTGCGTGCCTCGATCTTCGACATGTCCAGAATGTCGTTAAGAATGCTCAGCAACGCCTCGCCGGAATCGCGTATCGTGGCGATCATGCGCTTGTGATGGGGATCAACGAGCGCGAAATCCAGCACTTCGGCCATCCCCAGCACCCCGTTCAGCGGCGTCCTGATTTCGTGGCTCATGTTGGCAAGGAAAATGGATTTCGACTGGTTCGCCTCTTCCGCCCTGGATTTGGCCAG
This sequence comes from Rhodobacterales bacterium, assembly GCA_043720555.1. Taxonomy (GTDB): domain Bacteria; phylum Pseudomonadota; class Alphaproteobacteria; order Rhodobacterales; family Rhodobacteraceae; genus JAAFHS01. The sequence continues at coordinate 2,174 of JAYSSN010000023.1, forward strand.
ATAGTGCTGGGTCACATCTGACCCGACGCCACGATAGCCGCTGAAAGCACCGTTTTCGTCAAAGATCGGCGTGCCGCTAAAGCGGACCCAGCGTGTCTCGGCATCACCCTGCGGTGGCAGCATGAAGACGAAGTCGCGGAACGGCAACCAATCATCAAGTTGCTTGAAAAACTTGGGCCAATCGGCACTCGCCCGCTCGATCGGACGGTCCGCCAGCCAGTCCTGCCACCGCATCCCAAGCAGCCCGGCCTTTGGATCCGTACCCGCGCCGAGGAACGCCATGTGCGAAAAAAACTGGAACCGCAGGTCTGCGTCCTGTTCCCAGAACCAGTCCTGGCTGACCGCGGCGATATCGGCAAGCCGCTGTTCGGCGCGTTTTCTGTCGGCGAATGCCAGCTCAAGATCGGTCTTTGCGGCGCGCAGTGCCTCTTCGCGCGCCTTCTGTTCGCTGATCTCGATCTGGATGCCAGCAATGAAAGTGGCCCGGCCGTCACGCATCCGCGCGATGACTTTTGCCCGGTCGATCATCCAGATCCAGCTGCCGTCCTTGTGCTGCATCCGATACTCGGCAACAAAGGAATCCGCCGTGCCGCTGACACAATGCTCCATGTTCCGCTCGACCAGGTCAATATCGTCGGGGTGCACCAGATCACGCCAGCGTTCGTATGTCATGGGCGACACCTCGTCCAACGAATAGCCCAGCATGGCGGCCCACTGCTGATTGCCGCGCTGTTCGTCGGTGACCAGATCCCAGTCCCAGGTGCCGATCTGAGCACCGTCGGTCAGTTGTGTCAGACGCTCCTGCGCCAGCTTCAGCTGTGTGATTTCCAGATGCATCCCCGCCAGTGCGGTGGGCAGGCCGTCCGGGCCAACGGCTGTAACGCGGCCGCGCGACAACACCCAGACCTGATGCCCGTTCTTGTGGTACATCCGGAACTCACGCTCGAACCGGTCACTCTTTCCGGTCAAGATGCCCTCCCACGCCAGGCGCATGGCTGCCAGATCATCAGGCACAACCAGGCGTGCAAACACATCGATCGTGACGGGTTCCAGTTCGTCACGACGATAGCCCAGCATTTCGGCCCACCGGTCGTTGATCAGGTTGCGGCCGCTGGCCAACGTCCACTCCCAGGTTCCGACGTCTGCGCCATCGATGGCGGTGCGAAGACGTGTCTCGATCTGGAACGTCCCGGTGATATCGCCGCAGGTCACCACATGCCCGCCCCCGGCATTGGGGGCCACGGTTGCCGTGACGACACGACCGTCCGCCAGCGTCAGAAGGTCGGCCGCATGCAGCGCGCCCGGCACAGCATCGCGCCCCATGACCAATTGGCGGATTGCGTGCGTTTGGTTTGCACGCGACCTGAACAGGGTCTGCAGATCCTCATGCGTGTGGGTGGCCGCCATGTCATCATGGAAAAAGCGCCGGAACTGATCATTGCAATACGTCAGGCGCCCGCCGTGATCATAGAGCGCAATCGCCTGGTCAAGGCCGTCAACCGCGGCGGTCAGACCCGGCTCCACGGACGCGGGTGGCAAACTCGGATCGCGGTGTTCGCGTGGCACCGCACAACTGCTGCGGATCACCGCCGCCGCAATGCCGCGCAGGGCATGTGCCACATCTGCCGTCGCCGCCGCATCCGGCACCCGGCAATGCGCAGTCGGCGCGGCCGACAAAAGCAGATCGAACGTGTCACCTTCGGCGCGGATCGAAATGATTGTCATGTCACCGGCGGCAGCCGCGATGTGGGCCTGTGCTGTCGTGGTGGCCCGCGACTGACGCGCCTTCAATATCTCCGCGCGATGTGCCGCAACAACCGACGGCGCAAGGCCCGCCGGCGGATGACAGTAAAGCAATGCAATATCGGCCGCGGCGTCTTCGCGAAACAGACAGATCGACGTCGCCGCCAAACGGTACGCAATGACCTGCACCACATCAGCAATAGCAGCAGGCAAACCGGCATCGCGGCTTGAAGCCAGCCGCATCAAGACATCCCCGGCAATATCGTTGCGTCCGTGCCCGCCAGATATGGCGCGATCAGCGATGTCGATCGTCGTCCCGGTCCTCGGTTGATCCGTCATCGCCTCTGCTTTCCGCGTGCACCCCAAACGTTCCGGGAAGCCTCCACCAGATCGACCATCACCTTACGCGCCTTCCATAATAAACCCGATTGACCGGACAACGCGGGGTCAACGCCGAGTCTGACCTAGACTCCCACAGGTTGTAGCACACTAGCAGGTAATTTTTGCTGTTTTGTGGTCTGGTTGCGGCGACAAGAAGAATAACGCGAAGTGTCGGATATCGGCACCAGACGGCGAAACCCTGGCCCCGAGGGCGTCACCTGACCGTGGTGGTCAGCGACCCGCGCGCCTTCAGACTGGTTTCAGCGCCGCCCAGATCGCCGCCACCAGATCGTCTCTGCGCAGGGGCTTTGGCAACGACGCGGTCGATACGCCGTCAGCGACACTTCGCGTTGCAAGGTCCGTATCCGCACTCAGCCGGATCACCGGCGTTCTGGCGTTGATCGAGTTGCTGGCACGCAAATGGCGGATCACGCGATCACCCGTGATGAACGGCATGTTCTGGTCAAAAATCATCACGTCGAATTGCGTGGTGGTGGCTGCTTCCAATGCCGCACGCCCGTCTTCGGCGAAGGTCAGGTGGAATGCCTCCACGTCGCCCAGAAAGGCACCGATCACCTGCCGGTTGATCTCGTCATCCTCTGCAAGCAGCACATTGACGGACTTTTGTGTATCGTCACCTGACATGGAATGCCTAACCTCGTCGACCAATGTAACAGCATGTACCGCACATTTTCATACTAAGTGAATAATTACCCGTTTCGCTGGCAAGTTCATGACAAAATTAAGATCAATACCGACCAGAAGCCAAGTAACACACTGTTTATGTGCCAATTTACAACCCTTGGTTGATTTGGTCCATATCTCTATCTCCCTATAAGAGAACAAATTGACTGCAGCAGGTCCGCCTTCCTGAACGGCTTGGACAGATGCGAATCAAATCCGCCAATGATGTACTCTGACACCTGGTGCGGCATCGCGTTCGCGGTGATCGCAATCGCCGGCACCTCGGCAGATTGGCGCTCGGCCTCCATCGTACGGATGATCCTGATCGCGCTCAGTCCGTCCAGAACCGGCATCGTGATATCAAGCAACAGCATATCGAACGCTTCTGATGTCGTGGCCATCCTGGCCCACAAATCCACTGCCTGCTGGCCGTTTTCGACACATTCGATATGCGCGCCGGTACTTTCCAGCATTTCCGTCAGCACCAGCCGGTTCGTCGCATTGTCGTCCGCGATAAGGATCCGGCTATGTTCAAGTGGCGCCGTGGCAAGGGCGCCGTCTGTGGTCACCACCTGCGCGGCTGCGGCCGGTTCCGCGTCTTCCAGCGGCAGGGTGAATGATACCGTCGTCCCCCTACCCTCGACGCTCGTCAGCTGGATCGTGCCCCCCATCAACGCAACCAGTTCCTTGACGATGGACAGCCCCAGACCGGTTCCGCCATGGCGGCGCGTCACCCCGCCATCGGCCTGAACAAAGCTTTCGAACACCCGCTCTGCCTGAGCTTCGGGCATGCCGAGGCCGGTGTCCTTGACCTCAAAGGTCAGTGGCCCATCGCTGCGGCAGGTCAGCTTCAGGGTGATGCCGCCTTTTTCGGTGAACTTGAATGCGTTGTTCAGCAAGTTGTTCAGGATCTGCTGAATCCGGTGCGGATCACCGAGCAGTGTGCGCCGGGCACCAATCGTGGATATGACATCGAAACTCAGGCCCTTCTCTTCGGCCAGCACTGAAAACATCGTATCGGTATGGTGCAGCAGATCCAGCGGCACAAACGGCACCGCCTCCAGTTCCATCTTGCCGGCTTCGATCTTGGACATGTCGAGGATGCCGTTCAGCACCGTCAACAACGTTTCGCCCGAACTGCGAATGGTGCCGATCATGCGCAGATGATCGGCGTTGGTCACACTGCCTTCCAGCACCTCGGCCATGCCCAGCACGCCGTTCAGCGGCGTCCGGATCTCATGGCTCATATTGGCCAGAAACATCGATTTTGTCCGGTTCGATTCCTCGGCGCGACGCCGCGCCTCCTCCAGCCGCTCGGTCGCGGCGAGTTCATCGGTCACGTCGGTAAAGCTGGCCACCACGTGCAGCTGACCGCCCGACCGATGAAGCGGCGCTGCGTTGACAGACAGAATGCGGCGCGTTCCATCAGGCCAAGCCAGCGCGTGCCGGATATCCCTGACTGGTTTGCCATGCTTGAAAACCATGCCGACCGGAACTTCATCGTCAGGCAAAGCGCCACCACTGACGCGCTCCAGCTTCCATGCGGGGTCGTTGAACTGGCGCCCTTCAATTTCAGATCTTGTCAGGCAAAGCAGGGTTTCGGCTTCCTTGTTGGTGTAGGTCAGGCTTCCGGTGTCATCAACCACGACCACGGCCATCACACTGGTTTCCAGCACCTGCATCATCACCGCGCGTTCTTCCGACAACTGGTGTTCCAGCTCGGTCTGCCGCGACAAGTCAATGTGCACGCCTGTCACCAGCACAGGGCTACCGTCGGCCGCCCGCTGGACGACCCGGCCGCGCGACAGGATGTTCAGCCAGCCGCCATCTTTGTGCCGCATCCGAAACCGGCTCTCGAACGGGGAGGCGCCCTGTGACAACTCACTCTGGCGTGTCGCCGCCAGTCGCACCGCATCATCGGGGTGCAGCAACGCCTGAAACTGGTCGTGCATCATCGCGCCAAGCTCGTCACTTGTATAGCCCAGCATTTCAGCCCAGCGGCCACCGATCCTGACGGCGTTGGTATCGTGCGACCATTCCCATGTGCCGATCCCCGCGTTCTCGATAATGCTTTCGGTGCGATGTTTTGATCGCTGCAACTCGTCCAGCGCCCGCTTCAGCCCGGTATTGGCCGTTTTCAGCGCCGCCAGTTGCGCAACACGCGCCGTCACGTCAGTGAACGCGCAGATCCGGCCCCCGTCGGACGCCCCAATGATGGACCGTTGCAAATGGCGTCCGTCAGGCAGCATCACCTCGATGACATCGCGCTGATCCTGAAAATCGCGCTTGCGCGCTTTGGCCCAACGCAACTTTCCATCCGCGCTCAGCCCGACATTGAAAATGTCCGCATCGACCGCCTTGTCGACAATCTCCTGTATCGACACCCCGGGCTTGGCGTAGGGCGCAAGCTGCGGAAACATCCCGCGCAAGGGTTCGTTCACCATCACGATCGTTCCGTCGGGGTCGAGGATCATGACCCCTTCGGGCCACGCCGACAGCGCATTCTCCAGACGACGATGCGCCAGATTGGCCGTTGCGGCTTGTTGTGATATCTGCGCTTCCAGTTCCTTCAGTTGGGTGATGTCGGTTTCAATCGATACAAAGCCGGTCACCGCGCCGGTTGGGCCGTGCAGTGGCAGCACGTCATAGCTCAGCCAGTATCGGTTTCCGTAACGGTCCCGGTTCACGGCTTCGCCGTGAAACTTTTCGCCCTTCCGGGTCGCTTCACGCAGCTGCGCAAAATCATCCGCGCTCTGATCGGCAAACCGCACGATATCTTCGATGTTGCGATCCCGTATTTCCGCAAGGCTCCAGCCTGAACGCGCTTCGAACGCCGCGTTCACCCATTTCAGGCGCATGTTCTGGTCAATCACCGCGATGTAGTTGCTGGTTGATGTGACAATCCGTTCCAGATCGGCACGGCCCAGCGATCCCGCCACCACAGATGCGGCGTGATCGTGCAGTTGGATCGCCGCTTGCAGCGTCCCGACCGCAAAAGGCAGCAGCGCGATCTGGCCGCTGTCGAACGGGCGGCTGGTTGTGACACGCGCAAACACCAGCAGGCCGGGCATGCCGCCGTCCCGCGCCAGCGGCAAGGCAAGGACCGACTGCACACCCGCGCCATGCAGCCCGGCCCGCAGCGGATCTGCCGCGGGCAGATCACCGACAGCGGCGATATGGACATAGCCATCCGAACCAAGCCGCTGCATGAAAGCGACACCGAGGTCATGCACTGCGGCTGGCGGCGCGTCTGGCGCAAAACCCCAGGCATGGGTGCAGGCAAAGCGCCCCGCGCCAGGTGACATCAGAACATATGCAATTTCAGCCTGAACCGCGCTGCCAAGCCCGGCCAACAGGCATCCAACGGATTGCGCAGGGGCGTCCACCGGCACCACCGCTTTCGTCAGTTTTTGGTCCGGGCGCGCTGACACATACACCTCACAGTTGCGTCGAAGAAGGCCATTATCCGCAGCAGAACACAATGAATTTATACCGTGGACTGTTGCAGGGGCGCAGACACTGCGGCGTGTTCAACACGGTAGGTGCATGAATCACGACCATCTCATGGCTGAGGCAGCCAAGGGATATGGGCCGCCTCCGCACGGATATTGTATGGTGTGTGAACGGTCTGCCATTGTGGTGATCTGATGCTGGGCAGGGCACCCTGGCTCGCCGCAGATAACATTGGCAAATGCCGATCAATGGCATAGAACATAAAGTGAACATGCAAAGGGATTCTCTGTGCAGTGTCTGTCAGCACACATATCAAAGGCTCGCCCCGAACCAGCACAGGGCTTTGTGCAGGCAAGCGCGCGCACCCTGTCGGAGGTGTTTTCGACCACGTCAACAGACGGGGGGGTGTCGGGTTTTGTGATGTCCGTCATTGCCCCTGCGAATGCTCCTGTCCTGTGGGTGCAGGATCAACTGTCACAGAACGAAGCAGGGCGGCCATATCTGCCGGGGCTTCCGGCAAGGCAGCGCCTGATTCATGTCACCTTGCCGCGCGCAGCCGACGTTCTGTGGGCGATGGAGGAAGGGTTGCGCTGCACCTCACTGGCGGCTGTGATTGGCGAGGTTTGGGGCGATCCGCGCGTGCTGGATTTTACCGCCACAAGGCGTTTGGCAACCCGGGCCGAGGCCAGCAATCTGCCCTGTTGGCTGGTGCGCCGGGGAGCCATGCCCGATCTGAGTGCGGCGCGAAACCGCTGGCGCATTTCATCCCTGCCATCGCTGGCGCATCCCCACGATCCGCAAGCCCCCGGCGATCCGCGATGGCAGGTGGAGCTGTTCCGGTCACGTCAGGCGCATCCCGGAACATGGGTGGCCACCTATGACCGGGCGGCGGATCGTGTCGCTTTTTCTGCCCCATTTCGCGATGGAGCGGTGGCAAAAGGTGATGGCGCGGCAGAACGACGCGCCGCCGGATGATCTGGCCGTTGTGCTGGCCACCGAAGGGCCGCATGGCCCGGTCATTCACGCCACCAACCGGGCGGGGCGGCTGGCGGGGATCGCACCCGGTGCGAGGGTTGTCGACATGCAGGCGATCTGCCCCGATCTGCGGGTGGAATATGCGGATGTGGCGGGTGACAGGCGGGCGCTGGACCGGCTGATGCTCTGGGCGCGGCGATGGTGCCCCTGGACAGTAGTGGACGGGCCGGATGGGTTGATCCTCGATACGACCGGATCAGATCACCTGATGGGTGGCGAGGCTGCGATGCTGGTCGAGATGGAGACGCGGCTGGCGCTGATTGGGTTGACCGCACGGCTGGCGATGGCACCTACGTGGGGGGCGGCGTGGGCCTTGGCACACCATGGGCCGGTGCGGGCGATTTGCGCGGCGGGTGAGATGGCCGTACGGCTTGCCCCCCTGCCTGTGGCGGGTTTACGGCTGGATGGGGACACACTTTTGCTGCTTCAGCGTCTGGGCCTGAAAACAATCGGCGCTTTGGCCGCGGTGCCGCGTCTGTCACTGGCCCGCCGTTTTATCCGCAGTGCCCTGCCCGCCAATCCGCTGCTGCGTCTGGATCAGGTGCTGGGAAACTTGGCCGAACCTGTGGCCAGCATAGAAGCACAGCCGCGGATGCGGGCCGAGGCGCGCTTGACCGAGCCCGTTCAGGATCCCACACACTATCTGCCATCCCTGTGCGAAAATCTTTGTGCGCAACTGGCCCATGCGGGATTGGGCTGCCGCCGCTTGTATCTGACTGTCTATCGCACCGACGGCGAGGTCAGCATGGTCGATCTGGTGATCGCCAGCGGCAGCCGGGATGCACACCATCTGCACAGCCTGTTCAAAGGCAGGCTGGACCGGATCGATCCTGGCTTCGGCTTTGATCTCATCACGCTGGATGCGGGCATGGTCGAACCCTTGGGCACGCTGCAAACCCGGCTGGACGGCGCTGCGGAGGATGATCTGCATTTGCCCCGACTGATTGATCGTCTTGCCGCGCGCTTTGGGTCAAAAGCGATCAACCATCCGGTTTTGCAGGCCAGCCATGTGCCGGAACGCGCAGAAAGCTGGGGCAGCGGCTTGACCGACGCGGACCAGACGACCGACCGCTCCATCAAGGAACGCCCGATCCGCCTGCTGACCGCACCCGAAGAAATCCGCGTGCTTTATGCCGTGCCCGAAGGCCCGCCTGCACAATTCATCTGGCGCAAACAGACCCATCATGTGGCGCGGTATGAAGGCCCCGAACGCATTGCCCCCGAATGGTGGAAAGACCGCCCCGGCACGCGGTTGCGCGATTACTTCAGGATCGAAGACCGGACCGGCAAGCGCTACTGGCTGTACCGCGAAGGCCTGCACGAGGATGGTCGCGGCGGTGTCCCACGCTGGTTCATGCACGGGATGTTCGCCTGATGCCCGCGATGAACAACCAGCACCCAAGGCGCACCCTGAATGACGAAGGATTTGCCCAGATCCCGCCTGCGCCCTTCGTGGAACTTGGGGTAACCAGCTGCTTTTCATTTCTACGCGGTGCCTCGGATGCCGCCGATCTGGCCGCGACAGCCTCGGCCAAGGGGTACGACGCGATTGGCATCGCCGATCTGAATACGATGGCGGGCGTGGTGCGCCTGCATTGCGAGGCATTGAAGGCCCGTTTGCGGCCCGTTATCGGCTGCCGTCTGCAACTGGTCACGGGCGAGGCATTTCTGGCCTATCCGCGCGACCGTGCCGCTTATGGCCGCCTGTGCATGCTGCTGTCCAAGGGCAAGATGCAGGATGTGAACGGTGATTGGCAGGCCAAAGGCGTGTGCGACATCACGCTGGGCAATCTGGCGGAATATTCAGACGGCGTGCAGTTGATTGCAGTCCCACCCGATAACCTTGACACTTTCGCCACTGATCTGCGCCGGTTGACCCGCATCCTGCCGACGCTGCGCCATATCGCGGCAAGCTATCTCTATCGCGGCCACGACCGCGCGCGGATCAACCACTTGGATGCGCTGGCGCGGGTGCATGGCCTGTCGATCCTTGCCACCAACGATGTGCACTATCACACCCCCGAACGCCGCCCCCTGCAGGACGTGATGACCTGCATTTTGCACAAGACGACAATCACCAAGGCGGGATTTCTGCTGGATGCCAATGCGGAACGGCATCTGAAATCCCCCGCCCAGATGGTCAGGCTTTTTGCGCAGTGGCCCCATGCCATTCGTGCCGCGCGGGATGTGGCAGATGCCAGCAGCTTCGATCTGCGCGAGCTGTCTTATAAATACCCGCAAGAAACCATCCCCGCAGGTCGCACGCCGCAAGACTATCTGACCGAGTTGACATGGCAGGGGGCCGATTGGCGCTATCCTGATGGCTTGCCCGACAAAATCCGGGCGGTGCTGCACAAAGAGCTGGCGATGATCGAAAGGCTGGACATCGCCCAGTACTTTCTGACCGTCCACGACATCATCCGGTTCGCCCGCACCAAGGTGACCCCGCCCATTCTGTGTCAGGGGCGCGGGTCGGCGGCAAATTCGGCGGTCTGTTACATGTTGGGAATAACGGCCGTTGATCCAGCCAAACACGATCTTCTGTTTGAGAGGTTCATCAGCGAGGAACGCCGCGAGCCCCCCGATATCGACGTTGATTTCGAGCATGAACGCCGCGAGGAGGTGATCCAGCACATCTATGAAAAATACGGACGCCACCGCGCGGGTCTGTGCGCCACCGTCATCCATTTCCGCCCCCGCATGGCAATCCGCGAGGTGGGCAAGGTGATGGGTCTGTCCGAAGATGTGACGGCGGCGCTGGCCAAAACCATCTGGGGCAGCTGGGGCCGTGACGTGGGGGCCAAGGAAGCTGCCGAGGCGGGGCTCGATCTGAACGACCCCCTGATGGCGCGCACCATCAAGCTCGCCGATCAGATGATCGGGATGCCACGGCATCTGTCACAGCATGTGGGTGGGTTCATCCTGACCGAAACGCCGCTGACGCAGACCGTTCCCATCGGCAATGGTGCGATGGCCGACCGCAGCTTCATCGAATGGGACAAGGACGACATTGACGCGCTGCGCATCCTGAAAATCGACGTGCTGGCGCTGGGCATGCTGACCTGCATCCGCAAGGCGTTCGATCTGATCGACGCGCATTATGGCAAACGATTTGATCTTGCGACGGTGCCCAAGGAAGATCCCGCCGTCTATGACATGCTGTGCAAGGGCGACAGTCTGGGGACGTTTCAGGTGGAAAGCCGCGCGCAGATGAATATGCTGCCCCGCCTGAAACCGCGTGCATTCTACGATCTGGTCATTCAGGTCGCCATCGTCCGCCCCGGCCCCATTCAGGGCGACATGGTTCACCCCTATCTGCGCCGCCGCAGCGGCAAAGAGACCGTCATCTACCCCTCGCCCGGCCCTGACCATGACCCCGACGAGCTGAAGAAAATTCTTGGCCGCACCTTGGGTGTCCCGATTTTTCAGGAACAGGCGATGAAGATTGCCATTGATGCGGCCAGGTTCAGCCCGGCCGAGGCAAATGAATTGCGCAAGGCGATGGCCACTTTTCGGTCCCGCGGCACGATTGAAAAGCTGCAGCAAAAGATGGTCGGCCGCATGATCGACCGGGGCTATGACGCCGAATTTGCGCAACGCTGCTTTGACCAGATCAAGGGCTTTGGCGAATACGGCTTTCCCGAAAGCCACGCGGCCAGCTTTGCCTTGTTGGTCTACATCTCCAGCTGGATCAAACTGCACTACCCGGATGTGTTTTGCGCAGCCCTGCTGAACGCTCAACCGATGGGGTTTTATGCACCGGCCCAGATCGTGCGCGACGCGCGCGAACATGGGGTGACAGTCCATGCGCCGGACGTGAATTACAGCGATTGGAACAACACGCTGGAACCGGTCGGGCCGCATCGCTTTGCAGTGCGTCTGGGGCTGCGGCAGGTAGATGGCATCCCGCAAACAATCGCCCAGCGGATGATAGCATCGCGGCAAGACCCTTTCACCGATCTGCCCGACCTCAGGACACGTGCAAGGATGGATGCGGGCACTATGCGCAAACTGGCGGCGGCCGATACCTTCAGGTCCGTGGCGCTGGATCGCAGGCAGGCGCTGTGGGATGCGCGGGCATTGCAGGATGCCCCGGACCTGCCGTTGTTTTCAGACATGCGGGACGAAGGGCACGAGGCACAGTTCACCCTGCCGCAGATGCCCACCTGCGAGCATGTCGTCGCCGATTATCAGACGCTGCGCCTGTCGCTGAAGGCCCATCCCATGGCGTTCCTGCGCAAAAGCATGACGCGGCAAGGCTATGCCACTGCGGATGACCTGCCCCGCATGCGCAACGGCGGACAGGTCTTGCTTGCCGGCATCGTCCTGATCCGCCAACGCCCCGGCAGTGCCAAGGGCGTCTGTTTCATCACGCTGGAAGACGAAACGGGCGTCGCCAATCTTGTGATCTGGCCCAATGTGTTCGAGGCGTTCCGCCGCGTCATCATGCGGTCCCGCCTGATCGACGTGCGTGGCACCCTGCAACGCGACGCGGATGTCATTCACGTTGTGGCAACCCATCTGGCCGACCGCAGCGATGCGCTGGACCGGCTGTCAAGCGATCCGATGGATGTGCCCCTTGCCCGCGCGGATGAGGTGCACAAATCCATCCCGAACGGCACACATCGCCATCCCCGTGATGTCCGTGTGATCCCCAAATCGCGCGATTTCCATTGATAGGGCAATGGGTTACTCCGCATGGACATCGTGCTGATCGGGATTGATCCTCTTCAAGGTTGCGCTCCGAAACACTGCCACAGCGCCTCATCGTCACCCCGACTGGCTTGCTGCGGGTTGCTCGGAAAATCTCAAAAGCGTCGGCAAGAAACAGTACGCGCCGACCACAGTAAATGGCTCCGGCAGCGCCAAGTCCCTTGCGCAAGCCAGATGTAACCTGGCTGCAGCCCTCCGGGCCTTCAGCGAAGGCCGACTCGCCTGACGCAAACATAAGGTCTGTACTTTTCAGATATTTAAGTGGTGCCCAGAGACGGAATTGAACCGCCGACACGCGGATTTTCAATCCGCTGCTCTACCGACTGAGCTACCTGGCCACTTCTCGGAAAAATTCAGACTATCTTTGTTAGCCTTCCGGCTTACGCCCTGTCAATCGCGGACAGTGCCTGATCTAAATCCCACAGTAAATCATCGATGTCTTCCACGCCCACGCTCAAGCGTACGAGGGAATCATCGATGCCGAGGGACTTTCGAACATCCGGCGGAACGCTAGCGTGCGTCATTATCGCGGGGTGCTCAATCAGGGACTCAACGCCACCCAGGGACTCCGCCAAAGCGAAAACGTTCACATTTTCGAGGAACCGGCGTGACTCTTCCATCCCACCCTTCACGAAACACGTGATCATACCTCCGAACCCACTCATCTGTTCTTTCGCCAATGCATGCTGCGGGTGGGAAGCTAA
>JAYSSN010000024.1:0-5293 GCA_043720555.1 Rhodobacterales bacterium
CAAAGAAGGCAAGAAGAAGTAAGGGGCGCAACATGGCGAACACAAAGAGAGATCTGTTCCTCAAGCGCCGCTTGCGTGTCCGGAACAAAATCAAGGCGACCTCGCATGGTCGTCTGCGTCTGTCGGTGCATCGGTCGTCGAAGAACATCAGCGTGCAGCTGATCGACGACGTGCGCGGCGTGACAATTGCGGCGGCATCCACCTTGGAAAAGGATCTGGGTTTCGTCGGCAAGAATAACGTCGAAGCAGCGACAAAGGTCGGTTCGGTGATTGCCGAGCGGGCGAAAAAGGCCGGGGTCGAAGTGTGCTACTTTGATCGTGGCGGTTTCCTCTTTCACGGCAAGATCAAGGCTTTGGCCGAGGCAGCCCGTGAAGGCGGCCTGAAGTTCTGAGGAGTATGACAGATGGCAGAACGTGAAAACCGCCGGGATGACCGTGGCCCGCGCCGCGACAACCGCCCCGAGGAGACTCCGGAGTTCGCCGACCGTTTGGTCGCGATCAACCGTGTGTCCAAGACTGTAAAAGGCGGCAAGCGCTTTGGTTTCGCGGCCCTAGTGGTTGTGGGCGATCAGCGCGGCCGCGTCGGCTTTGGCAAGGGCAAGGCGAAAGAAGTGCCCGAGGCGATCCGCAAGGCCACGGAACAGGCAAAACGCCAGTTGATCCGTGTGCCGCTGAAGGACAGCCGCACGCTGCACCATGACATCGAAGGCCGCCACGGCGCGGGCAAAGTTGTCATGCGTACCGCAGTTGCGGGGACCGGCATCATCGCCGGTGGTCCGATGCGCGCCGTGTTCGAGATGTTGGGGTTGCAGGACGTGGTGGCGAAATCCATCGGGTCGCAGAACCCCTACAACATGATCCGGGCCACGATTGATGGTCTTCAGAAAGAAGCCAGCCCCCGTCAGACCGCGGCTCGCCGTGGCAAGAAGGTGGCCGAGATTCTGAAAAAGCCGGACGCCGATGTAAAGTCTGACGCTGAAGCGGTGGAGGCATAATCATGGCCAAGACAACCACCCCGGCAGCAACCGGCAAGACCATCGTGGTCAAGCAGATCAAATCCGCAGCCCGCCGTCCGGCCGTGCAGACAGCGACCCTCAAGGGTCTGGGTCTGAACAAGATGAACCGCACGCGCGAGTTGGAAGACACCCCATCCGTGCGCGGCATGGTCAACAAGATCAGCCATCTTGTGACGATCGTGGAAGAGCGCGGGTAGGCAGACGCGGGGTAACTCCCGACCTGCGGAAACGCAACGCCCCGCCGAGAGGTGGGGCGTTTTGCGTTTGGGTGCTTGCGTGCTAACCTCGCCGTGCCGCGTTCCGGGACGAGGGCGCGTATGGGAGGATACCATGGCCGCAAAATATGCCGGGGGCTGCGCGCATGTGCATGTCACAGCCACCGCCGAACCGATCGACAACCACGAATGCCACTGCAACGTCTGCAAATCGGTGACCAAGCAGCACACGACGCACGTGGCTTTTTTCAACCACGGCGACATCACGGCCGATCATCCCGAAAAGATGAAACGGGTGCCGTTCAACGCGGGCAATCCCGACGGCCCGCTGGAGATTTGCCTTTGCGCCGATTGCGGGGCGGTGCTGATGTTGGACGACAAACAAAAGCGCATCCGCGTGGCGGTGCCGAATGTCATGGGCTATGACGACGCGGCGTTTCCGAAGGCGACCTATCACGCGTTCTGGGATGAGACGAAGGGCTACGCGAAGCCGCATGATGGGCGGCCGGTGTATGAGGGTCTGCGGCCGGAGTTTGCGTGGCCGAAAGGGGCGTAGGGCGGGGTTTAGCCCACCGTTTGGATCATTGGCGTGGGGCTGGTGGATTGGACCAGCCCTGCGTCAATTATTTTGTGTAGTGCGGCATCAGTTGTTCATGAAGGGAAAGCGCGTCCTTCTTGAGTTCTTCGTCACCGAGCACGTTTGCGACCGTTGAGATTAGGATTACTCCCCGGAACAGATAATTTTCAAAATCGTGTCGATGATCTTCGAACAAATGAGTGGAAGAACTGCCGTCGACTTCAAACCTAAGCCCGTCTGGATTGTACATGTCCATCAAATGCGGCGCTGCCCCATGAATGTATCCAGAGTAAAAGCGCGATAGATGCTTGGCCGCGGCAATCCCCTTTTGGTCTGGCGAGCCATTGTTCGTGGAATGAGAAATGTGGCGTTGGATGTTTTTTCGTGGGACCTCATCCTTATTTTTCTGGTTGTTTGCATAGGTCTTAAAATCAGGCTCCTCTTCCCAAAAGGCCGCTAAGAAACGCACGTGATCGTCGGTTTTCTCGCCTGTTATGCAAGCAAGGGCTAAGAAAGTGCAGTCCTGCTCAAAGTCGCCGATTGACCGTTGAAGTGCTCCGAGTTCTTGAAGAAAACCGTTTGTCAGCAAAAGATTTCCGGCGTTAAGGCCACTAACATATCGTGCGGTCTTTAGAAGGATCGCAGTGTAAATAGACTGCTCTTCGAAGCGATATACCGACAAATCGCCGATCGAGGTTCGCTTCGGCGGTGGGAACCTCATGCATAACTTGTGAAGCGACTTGTTGAACCACTGCAGTGTTGGTGTTGGTCTCAACTTGCTCTCCGAGAATTTGATACTGCGCAAACTTGCATGACTGCGTTCCTCAGTCTATACGCCGCCGGTGGCCCCCTATCGCCACAGAATCAACATACGCCGTGTTTGCCCTCGCCGTCGCAGCAAGGGCACCTCCGGCATAGGAGAATGCGACATGAAACTGAATGAACTGCACGACAATCCCGGTGCAACCAAAAAGCAAAAGCGCGTGGCGCGTGGCCCCGGTTCGGGCAAGGGCAAGACCGCAGGCCGCGGGATCAAGGGGCAGAAATCCCGGTCCGGCGTGGCCATCGGTGGCTATGAAGGCGGCCAGATGCCGCTCTATCGCCGCCTGCCCAAGCGCGGCTTTACCAAGCCCAACCGCCGCGAATATGCGGTCGTCAACCTGGGTCTGATCGAGAAATTCATCGCCGCGGGCAAGCTCGACACGACATCGGCGATCACCGAAGACATGCTGGTGGCCGCAGGGCTGACCAATCACAAGCGTGACGGCATCCGTATCCTAGCCAAGGGCGAGATCACGACCAAGGTCACGCTGGTGGTCACGGGCGCCTCTGCTTCGGCCATTGAAGCTGTGGAAAAGGCCGGCGGGTCGATCACTGTGGCGACACCAAAGGCAGCTGCGGCCGAATAAGATGTTGTGAGCGGGCCAAGGACCGCTTACATGAAGTCAAGTTTTCCCGCGCCGCCGACCGGAAGACCGGTTCGGCGGCGCTGTCACGAAAGAAACGAACATGGCATCTGCTGCAGAGCAAATGGCGGCGAACCTGAGCTGGTCGACCCTTGGCAAGGCGTCTGACCTGCGTCAGCGCATCCTCTTTACCATTGGCATCCTGATCATCTACCGCCTGGGGACGTATATCCCCGTACCGGGCATTGATGGCACGGCGCTGCGGCAGTTCATGGATCAGGCGCAGCAGGGCATCGGCGGGATGCTGAACATGTTCACCGGTGGTGCGATCAGCCGGATGGCGGTCTTCACGCTGGGGATCATGCCCTACATCTCGGCCTCGATCATCGTGCAGCTGCTGGCAGCCATGGTGCCAGCGTTGCAACAGTTGAAGAAAGAGGGCGAACAGGGCCGCAAGAAGATCAACCAGTACACACGCTACTTCACGGTCGTGCTTGCGACATTCCAGTCGTACGGGCTGGCGATGAGCATGCAGGGTCAGGGTCTGGCCCATGAACCGGGGTTCTTCTTCATTGCGTCGTGCATGATCACGCTGGTCGGCGGTGCCATGCTGCTGATGTGGCTGGGCGAACAGATCACGGCGCGCGGCATCGGCAACGGCATTTCGCTTATCATCTTCGTGGGCATTGTGGCCGAGATTCCGGCCGCCCTTGCCCAGTTCTTTGAAAGCGGGCGGTCGGGCGCACTGTCCACCCCGGTAATCCTTGGGGTCATCGTGATGGTGATCGCCGTGATGGCCTTTGTCGTCTTCATGGAGCGCGCGTTGCGCAAGATCCATATTCAGTATCCGCGCCGGCAGGTGGGGATGAAAGTGTATGACGGCGGATCATCGCATCTGCCCGTCAAGGTAAACCCGGCGGGCGTGATCCCTGCAATTTTTGCATCATCCCTGCTGCTGTTGCCGACGACGATCAGCACGTTTTCGGGCAACTCCACCAATCCGGTGCTGTCGTTTCTTGCCGCGAACCTTGGCTATGGGCAGCCGCTGCACCTGGTATTCCTGGCGGCGATGATCGTGTTCTTTGCGTACTTCTACACCGCGAACGTGTCGTTCAAGGTGGATGAGGTGGCGGATAACCTGAAAAACCAGAACGGCTTTATCCCCGGTATCCGTCCGGGCAAAAAGACCGAGGAATATCTGGAATACGTGGTCAACCGCGTGCTGGTGCTGGGGTCGGCGTACCTGACACTGGTTTGCCTTTTGCCCGAAGTGCTGATTTCGCAGGTGGGCATCCCGTTCTATTTTGGCGGCACATCGGTGCTGATCGTGGTCTCGGTGACGATGGATACGATCCAGCAAATCCAGTCACATCTGCTGGCGCATCAATATGAAGGTCTGATCGAAAGATCCCAGCTGCGCGGGAAAAAGCGCACCGCTCCCAAGGCTCCGGCGCGGCGCTGATCCATGACGAACATCATTCTTCTGGGCCCGCCCGGTGCGGGAAAGGGAACGCAGGCCAAACGGCTGGTGGATGCCCATGGCCTGGTGCAGCTATCGACCGGTGACATGCTGCGCGAGGCGCGCACCTCCGGCACCGAGATGGGCCGCAAGGTTGCCGAGGTGATGGACAAGGGCCACCTTGTGACGGACGACATCGTGATCGGCCTGATCGAGGAAAAGCTGGCGGCGGGTGGCACGGGCTTCATCTTTGACGGATTTCCGCGCACGCTGAAACAGGCCGATGCGCTTGGTGCGCTGATGATGCGGATCGGGCAGGGGATCGACGCGGTGATCGAGCTGCGGGTCGATGACGAAGCGCTGAAGGCCCGAATCGTGGGTCGATTCACCTGTGGCAATTGCGGCGCGGTCTATCACGACGTGACCAAGCCGACTGTTGTGGCGGGCGTCTGCGATGTGTGCGGGTCGACAGACCTGAAACGCCGCGCTGATGACACGGCAGAGGCACTGCGCACCCGGATGCTGGCCTACTACCGCGATACATCGCCCTTGATCGGCTATTACTACGCCAAGAGCATGCTGTCGCAGGTGGATGGGCTGGCGGAAATGGATGCGGTTTC
>JAYSSN010000025.1:0-2164 GCA_043720555.1 Rhodobacterales bacterium
CCCACCAGCCGCACATCGCCGGGGCCGAAATCATGCGCCCGCACCACGCCCGCCGTAATGCCGGGGGCGGCGCTGAGGGCGGCTTCAATCTCGCCCAACTCAATCCTGTGACCGCGTATTTTCACCTGATTGTCGATCCGGCCGAGGAATTCCAAGGTTCCATCCGGCAAACGGCGCACCAGATCGCCGGTGCGATAGAATCGCATGCCATCTGCCATCACAAAACGTTCCGCTGTCTGGTCTGGGCGCTGCCAATAGCCGTCCGCCAGCCCTGCCCCGCCGATCCACAACTCGCCTTCCACCAGATCGGGCAAGGCGCGGCCTTGGGGGGAGTGGACCGAGAGCACAGTATTGACAATGGGCTGCCCCAGCGGAATTTTATCACCCACCGCATCAAGGCGCGCCACTGAAGACCAGATCGTGGTTTCCGTCGGCCCATACATGTTCAACAAGCGCCCCTTCAGCCCTGCCCGGATATCGGCGGCAAGATCTGGCGGAAACGCCTCGCCGCCCACCATCAGACAGTCAAGCTGCGCCAGTGCTGCAGTTCCGGTCAGGAAATTCGCCATCGACGGCGTGCATTGCAGATGCGTAATGGCGCGGTCCAGCACATCATCGGCCACGCTGACCTTGCGGGCAACACCGCCTTCCGCCTGTAGGCTATCCATCAAGGCTTTGATATTAGGCAGGTTTGCCAGAACCAGATCGGTATCAATGCCAAAGTCGATCAGGCAGGCCACTTCATCGACGCCAATTTCTGTCACCCGGCGGACGATGTCTTTCGCCGATTCCGGCGTGCCGAACAGGCCCGAGGTTTGGTAGTACCGCTCGAACGCGTGATCCAGCAGTTGATCCAGATCTTCCGGGGATAGCGCCTCTTTCTCGAACATTTCCTGCGGCGTCACCCCGGCACTGTCGGCGCGATTGACGATGGTCGGAAAGGTCCAGGCGGCGCGGCGCACCAGATCGACGGCACTTTTCAGATACCCCTTCATCGGCCCGCGCGCGACGGCGCGCACCTGATCTTCGTCCTGCCCCACAAAGGTATGCAGCATCAGCACGACATGGCCTTGCCCCGCATGCCCCGCGGCCCGCCATGCGGCGCGGTAGGCGGCGATCTTTTCCGCCACTTCGTCAAATGTCTGCCCCAGAAGATGTGTCAGCACCCCGCAGCCAAGACGCGCAGCGGAGGCAAAGGTTTCGGGATTGCCAGCGGCGGTCAGCCACAGCGGGATCGGTTTTTGCATCGGCTTGGGGTGAATTTCCACCATCACCGGCGTGCCATCATGGCCGGGAAACGGCAGCGCCTCGCCCGCCCACAACCGGCGCAGGGTCGTGACCGCGTCGAGCATAAGATCCTTGCGCGCCGCGAAGGCTTCGGGGCGCAGGATGAAATCATTGGGCTGCCAGCCCGACGCAATCGCCATCCCCGCCCGCCCGTTCGACAGGTTATCCACCAGCGCCCAGTCTTCGGCCACCCGCACCGGGTGGTGCAACGGGGCCACCGATGACCCTGCGCGCAGTTTCACGTTCTTGGTGATGCCCGCCAAGGCGGCCGAACTGATCGCCGGGTTCGGATATAGCCCGCCAAACGCATGGAAATGCCGTTCCGGCGTCCAGATCGCAGCAAAGCCGTTGGCATCGGCGAATTTCGCGCCTTCCAGCAGCAACCGGTAGGCATGATGCCCGGTTCCAGCCGCCTCGGACGCGAAAAAGAACAGCGAGAAATCGGGCATCGTGCCCGCAGCTTCCTCCACCTGCAAAACCAGCGTCGCCCCGCGCGACAGCACCCACAGAATTTCCAGCACCGAAATATCGAACGACACCGACGTCACCGCCAGCAACCGCGCACCGGGGGCAAGCGGCACCACACCGTCCATACCAGCAAAGAAGTTGATCACCGCCCGGTGCGGGATCATCACGCCCTTCGGCCTGCCGGTGGAGCCCGAGGTATAGATCAGATAGGCCAGATCATCAGGACTGCCGGGCAGACTGGCGGGCAGTGCCCCGGTTGCATCGGGAAATACCGTTTTGGCAGGGTCCAGACCCAGATCAGCCGCAGCTTTGCGGCTGGCCACGATCAACGGCGCGCCAGCGTCTTCCACCATATAGGTCAGACGGTCGACCGGATAGGCGGGGTCCAACGGCAGATAAGCGGCGCCGG
>JAYSSN010000026.1:0-5271 GCA_043720555.1 Rhodobacterales bacterium
CCGATCGGTCTGGCCCGTGGCCTGAACGCGTTGTGGACCCAAGGCGGGCTGCAGTACGCGCCGCCGTTCCGTTGATCTGACCACAGGCGCGCCGGGAAACCGGCGCGCCACACTCATTCCAGCTCATTCAGACCACCTCTACCGCCTGAGGCGCAGACCTCGCAAGAAACCGGGATACCGGGGGCGTGAACAGAGACAGGGGGTTCCATGGCGCTTGCCACTGACGTGCCGAAAGATGGCTTTCGGTTCTCGATGCTTATCTATGATACGCGTTTCCGGGCCATCACCATTCAGGTGATCGTGCTGTTGCTGTTCGGGTTGTTCGTGGCGTGGCTGCTGAACAATACTGCGCAGAATCTGGCTGCCAAAGGGCGCAGTTTCAACTTTGGTTTCCTGTGGAGCCGGGCTGGATATGACATTGAGCAGACCCTGATCCCATATACCAACGACAACAGCCATTTCCGCGCGTGGATGGTCGGGTTGATGAACACCCTTGCGGTGGCGATCCCCGGATGCATTCTTGCCACCGTTGTGGGCGTGATAGTCGGTGTGCTGCGCCTGTCGAAGAACTGGCTGATTGCGCGGCTGATGACGGTCTATGTGGAAATTTTCCGCAACATCCCGCTGCTGCTGTGGATATTGATGATTTTCGTGCCAATGCGCGAACTGGCGCCAGAGCCCAAGGATTTCCGCGTCACCGATGAGATGATCGCCGCCGGGCAGGCACCGGCCGCGCAGATGTGGTTCAACGACAGCTTTGCCATCACCACGCGCGGCGTGAACGCGCCCCTGCCATTGTTTGAACGCCCGCTGGGGGCGGTTGACCTTGGGTTCATGTCGGTGAACCTGACCTTCCTTGCCGCGCTGATCGTGGTCGTGGGCAGTTTCTGGGTGAACCGCCGCATCGTTGGTCGCGCGCGTGCCGTGCAGGAAGACACCGGTGTGCGGCCCGTGACATGGTGGAAATCCGTTCTGGTGCTGGGGGTGCCATTCATCGCGCTGATGGCGGCACTTGGGTTTCATCTGGAGTATCCGACGCTGACGCGGTTCAACTTTGTCGGCGGTATCCAGTTGCAGCATTCCTATACCGCGCTGCTGGTCGCGCTTGTGCTGTATACCGGAGCGTTCATCGCGGAAATCGTGCGCGCGGGCATTCTGGCGATCAGCCGGGGCCAGACCGAGGCCGCCTATGCCCTGGGGTTGCGACCGGGGCGCACCACCAATCTGGTGATCCTGCCGCAGGCGCTGCGCGTCATCATCCCGCCGCTGATCAGCCAGTTCCTGAACCTGACCAAGAACACCTCTCTGGGCATTGCGGTCAGCTATCTGGACATTCGTGGCACGCTGGGTGGCATCACGCTGAACCAGACCGGGCGCGAGCTGGAATGCATGCTGCTGATGATGGCAAATTATCTGATCCTCAGCCTGCTGATTTCATCGGTGGCGAACGTCTATAACAAATCCATTCAGCTGAAGGAGCGTTGAGATGGCCTCTGAACACTCTTACGTGCGTATGGAAATACTGCCGCAGGCGGCGGCACCGCTGACCGAACGGGGCGTGGTGAAGTGGCTGCGCGAGAACCTGTTTTCGGGCCCGATCAATTCGGTGATGACGTTGCTGGGGCTGGCCGCGATTTACTGGATCATTCAGGCGATCCTGCCGTGGCTGTTGAATGGCGTGTGGACCGCTTCTTCGCTGCGTGAGTGTCGCGAGATCGTAGCGGCATCTGCGGGGGAAGGCGCCAGCGGGGCCTGCTGGGCCATCATCAACGAACGCTGGCACCAGTGGCTGTTCGGGTTTTATCCGCAGACGCAGTACTGGCGCCCCGTGCTGGCCTTTGTGCTGCTGTTTGTGGCACTGGCGCCGGTGCTGTTCAGTGCCGTGCCGAAGCAGGTGCTGTGGTTTACGTTGATCTACCCCGCGATCTGCTTTTTCCTGCTGTGGGGCGGTTCGGTCTGGGCGCCGGTCATCGCGATGCTTGGCTTTGTGGTGCTGGTGGGGGTCTACCGTCTTGCCGTGCCGCTGATCGGTGTATCGGCGGGTGCCGGCGCAGGCGTGCTGGCTGCCGTGCTGTGGTGGCTTTTCGTCGATGCGCCACTGGATACGGCAGTGTCATCGGTATTGGACTGGGGCCTTCCGGCGATTGATTCCGACAAGTTTGGCGGCTTTCTGCTGGCCATTACCATCGGGGTCACGGCCATCGCCTTTTCGCTGCCGATCGGCGTCCTGCTGGCGCTGGGGCGGCAGTCGGACATGTTCATCGTCAAGACACTGTCGGTGGGGTTCATCGAATTCATCCGGGGCGTGCCGCTGATTACGCTGCTGTTCACCGCATCGCTGTTGTTGCAGTACTTCCTGCCGCCGGGCACGAATTTCGATATCATCCTGCGCGTCATCATCCTGGTCACGCTGTTTGCCGCAGCCTATCTGGCGGAAGTGATCCGGGGGGGCCTGGCCGCCCTGCCGCGCGGGCAGTACGAGGCGGCAGATGCGCTGGGGCTGGATTACTGGCGGGCCCAGCGGTTGATCATCCTGCCGCAGGCGCTCAAAGTTTCGATCCCATCGATTGTTTCGACGTTCATCGGGTTGTTCAAGGACACGACGCTGGTGTCGTTTGTGGGCCTGCTGGACCCGTTGCGCGGGGTCACCAACGCGGTGCGGGCCGATATCAACTGGAAGGGCATCTACTGGGAGCCCTATATCTTTGTCGGCGCAATTTTCTTTGTCATCTGCTTCAGCATGTCGCGGTATTCCATGTACCTCGAGCAAAAGCTGAAAACCGATCACCGTTAAGGATCAGCCCATGAACACCACCGCACAGATGCAAGTTTCGGATGAGGCCGCGATCCAGATCACGGGCATGAACAAGTGGTTCGGCACGTTTCATGTGCTGCGCGACATCAACATGACGGTGAACCGGGGCGAGCGGATCGTCATCTGCGGGCCTTCGGGGTCGGGTAAATCAACGCTGATACGCTGCATCAACCGGCTGGAGGAACACCAGCAGGGACAGATCGTGGTTGATGGCACCGAGTTGACCAGCGACGTCAAGAACATCGACAAGGTACGCTCGGAGGTGGGGATGGTGTTTCAGCACTTCAATCTGTTCCCGCATCTGACGATTCTGGAAAACCTGACGCTGGCGCCGATCTGGGTGCGCAAGACACCCAAGCGCGAGGCGGACGAGATCGCGATGCATTTCCTGCAGAAGGTGAAAATCCCGGAACAGGCGCATAAGTACCCCGGCCAGTTGTCGGGCGGGCAGCAGCAGCGCGTGGCGATCGCGCGGTCATTGTGCATGAAACCGCGGATCATGCTGTTTGACGAGCCGACCAGTGCGCTGGACCCCGAGATGATCAAGGAAGTGCTCGACACGATGATCGAGTTGGCGCAAGAGGGCATGACCATGCTGTGCGTGACCCATGAGATGGGATTTGCCCAAGCCGTGGCGAACCGGGTGATCTTTATGGATCAGGGCCAGATCGTGGAACAGAACGAACCCAAAGAGTTCTTCAACAATCCGCAAAGCGAGCGGACGAAGTTGTTCCTGTCACAGATACTGGGGCACTGAGTTTTTGGCGGCCGGGGGCTTTGCCCCCGGACCCCCAGGATATTTTCAGACAGAAAATGACCGGGTTGCAGCGTAGACTTCAGTGCACCTTCACAGGGCCAGTTCGCGCGGCACAATGAAGTCGAGCGTGCTGCCCGTGCCCCAGGTGACCGCGTTCCAGTCATCCACGGCGAAATCCACCACCAGCGTGGCCCCGGTGGGGTAGCGGGGGAATTCGGGGTTGATGGGGGCGTGGGCGGTGATGCGCGCTGCAAAATCGGCGATGCCGGGATTGTGGCCGATCATCATCACGGTATCGCCTTTCGCATGGCGCAGCACGGCGAGCATCACATCGGGGCCCGCGTGATAGAGCGCGGGTTTCAATTCCAGAATGGGTGTGCCGGGCAGGGCAGGGGCGAGTCCGCTCCAGGTTTTGCGGGTGCGCAGCGCGTCAGAGCACAGCACCTCGTCCGGGACATAGCCGCGCGTGGCCAGCCAGTGGCCGAGATCCGCCGCCGCGGCCTTGCCGCGATCGTTCAGCGGGCGGTCGTGGTCGGGCATCAGCGGGTCATCCCAGCTGGATTTGGCGTGTCGGGTCAGGATCAGGCGCTTCATCTGTGGAATTGTCCCATATGATAGGAAGATTGTTCCGGCATCCTTGCATAGGCTTGGCTCACCGGGCAAGTGCGGCGCACAGCGCAGCCTTGCGTCATGCAACCCTGCCCTGCTGCGGTGTCGAGCCAGGCATGGCAGGCGGGCACGTCATAGCCCGCGCCGTTCAGCGCGCCCACCGGGCAGGCGGTCAGACATGGCCGGGGGCAGGCATCGCAGGGCCGGGGTGGGGTGGCGGGCAGATCGAGGTGCTGCCTGAGCGCGATGGCTCCACGAAAGCTGACCATCAGCCCCTGGTCTGCATGCACCAGCAGGCGTACGGGGCTTTCCCAGATTTGTCCGGTGCGCAGGGCCCAGGCCTGAAACGGTTTGTAGGGCGGGCCGCCAAAGGGGAACAGGGCCTTGGCCCCAGGACCGCACGCAAGGTGGCCGATCACCCGGCGCGACCAGCGGTCGATCGGGTCGGGTGCGCCGTCCCATTCGGGTTGCGCCGTGACATGGGCCCAGAAGCCGGGCTCAGCGGGGCCGATCAGCAGCAGGGTCCGGGTACCCTTGGGCAGGGCGTCGGCGGGGATAGCGTGGAAGCCGCCGAGGACGGCCAGCGTGTGGGGACGCAGGGCATCGTTGATGGCATCAAGGGTCATCGGAACGGGAGCAACAGGCTCCACCCCAGTTTGGCCGGGCGGTCGTCCTGCCAGTCCAGCCCGATGGTCATGGCGTCGTGGCCGCCTTCGGGTTGCGCGCGATAGGTGCCAAAAATGCGGTCCCAGACCGACAGGGCAAAGCCGAAATTGCTGTCATGCTCTTCGCGCCGGACAGAGTGATGCACCCGGTGCATGTCGGGGGTGACGATGACCAGCCGCAGGATCCTGTCCAGACAGCGAGGCAGCGCGAGATTTGCGTGATTGAAAAGCGCGGAGCCGTTCAGCAGGATCTCGAAGGCCAGAACCGCCAGCGCGGGCGGGCCGATCAGATAGATAAGCCCGATCTTCAGCCCCATCGAGGCCGCAACCTCCACCGGATGGAACCGGACGGCGGTGGTCACATCGAAATCCCGGTCGGCGTGGTGGACGCGGTGGAACCGCCAGAACAGCGGCACCTTGTGGGT